>JASFIH010000154.1:0-3724 GCA_050122775.1 Deltaproteobacteria bacterium | reverse complement strand
CAGTTGATATTATTGCCGCCTCTATTAAAGTCCTGATGCAAGGAGAGGTCTCGACGGTCTTTCGATGCACAGTGACGCCCACGTTGCTTGCCGAAGGAGATGTTTATTCCCTGGCGGAACAGCTCAGGGCACTTTGGACTGAAGGACGTTTTTCGGGAGAGACAACCCCCCGTCTGACCCTGCAGAATTTCAACCCGGCCGATCCCATGGACACTCACCTGAAAGACGTCAAGCCGTTTGCGGAAAAGGCCCTCTCACGCATGCAGCAGAAGGTGGACCGCATCTTGGACTAATTCACCATCTTCCATGATTTCGCCTTAAACCCCCTCCCGAACAGGAACGACCCCAAAGAATATCACCAGGAAGCTTCTTCCCGTGACGGATTCCTTTGGCTTTGCATGTGGTTGACAGATGGTCTATGAATATTCTGCCGCCACGTGCGAGTTGGTTATCTACACCATATAGGTCCTGGAGGTATTGTCCAAGGATGGGTTCATCCCGCGAGTTAACCGTCTCCGTCATTATACCTGTACACTTCGGGGGAAGTATGTTCAAGAAGTGTCTGTCAAGTGTAGCAGCGGCTGAACCCTCCCCATACGAGACCATCGTGGTGGCAGATGGCGACACAGATGCCTCCTGGCGCGTGGCCGAAGACTTGGGCATGCGGGTGGTGAAAATACCTGAGGCCGGGGGACCTGCGAAGGCACGCAATCTGGGTGCGCGCGAGGCCAAAGGAGATGTCCTGTTCTTTGTGGACGCTGATGTGATCATTCCCAAAAACGCCTTCGGCCAAGTCAAGGGCGTCTTCAACGCCGATCCTGCCGTTGTTGCGGTTTTCGGATCCTATGATGATGAACCGGCTCAGTCGAATTTTCTGTCCCAATACAAGAACCTACTTCACCATTATGTTCACCAGACAGCCAGCGAGGAGGCCTCCACCTTCTGGGCCGCTTGCGGAGCCATTCGTCGCGAAGTGTTCTCGGCCATGGGGGGATTTGACGAAGCGTATCGACATCCGTCCATTGAAGATATCGAGCTGGGTTACCGTTTAAAGAAGGCCGGCCACAGAATTCGCCTCTTGAAGGCCCTCCAGGTCAAACACTTGAAACGCTGGAATGTATTTTCCCTGTTGAAGGCCGACTTCTTCTATCGCGCCTTGCCTTGGACCCATTTGATTTTGGAAGAAAAGGGATTCATCGATGATTTGAATGTGAAGGTGTCAAGTCGCGTGAGTGTTACATTTGTGTGCTTGCTGCTCTTGGCTTTGTTAGGGACCGCCTTTGTTCCGGGGTTTCTTCTTCCGGCATTCATCCTTGCACTGGTGCTCCTGGGCCTTAATTGGGACCTCTACCTGTTTCTTAGAAACAAGCGGGGAGTGGGGTTTGCACTAAAGACAATTCCCTGGCACTGGTTCTATTTCTTTTACAGCGGCTTGGCTTTTTCCATTTGCGTTGCCGATCATGGGATCAGGAGGCTGCGATTATAGGGAGCGGCGGTGCCTTAACATGAAGAATAACCCTATTGTCATCATAGGAGCCGGTCCTGCGGGTCTGTCCGCAGCATATGCGTTAGCCAAGGGGGGTGTCGGACCTATCGTTCTTGAGCGAGCTGATATAGTCGGTGGGATTGCCCGAACTGAGATGTACAAGGGCTACTATTTCGACGTAGGAGGACACCGGTTTTTCACAAAGATCGGAAAGATCCAGCAACTCTGGGAAGAGATGCTGGGCGAGGATTTTCTTCAGGTCCCTCGCATGTCACGCATCTATCATCACGGCCGTTTCTTCAACTATCCCCTTGGTCTGGCGAACGCATTATCCAACCTGGGCGTTGTTGAGAGTTTTCTCATCATGCTGAGCTATTGTAGAGCGAGGTTGTGGTCCTACCAGGAAGAGGAGACTTTGGAGCAATGGGTATCAAATCGTTTCGGTCACCGGCTCTATCAGACTTTCTTTAAGGCCTATACGGAGAAGGTGTGGGGCATCCCCTGCCACAAGATCCGGGCTGACTGGGCTGCACAGCGTATTAAGGGGCTGTCATTGGCTGTGGCTGTTTCAAATGCCCTGTTCGGCATCCAAGAGTCGAAGACCCTGATTCGTGAATTCCATTATCCATTGCGGGGTCCAGGGATGATGTGGGAGCGTCTTCAACAAGCAATTGAAGCCCGAGGGGGTCAGGTGCAACTCAACGCCGAAGTAGCAAGTCTAAGACATGAAAACGGCTCTATCGTGAGTGTGAGTCATACGGACGGCGATGAAATGGTGATCAGGCCTGTTAACCACGTTATTTCCAGCATGCCTGTAACCAAGCTGGTCAGCATGCTGGACCCGCAGGCGCCGGCCGAAGTCCTTGAAGCAGCCCAGAGTCTGTCCTACCGCGCTTTTATCCTTGTGGGGCTCATTGTTGACCGAGAAGACCTTTTCCCGGATCAGTGGATATATATCCACAGCCCGGACGTTAGGGTGGGGCGCATACAAAACTTCAAGAACTGGAGTGCTGCCATGGTGCCCGACGCCAAGAAGACGAGTGTAGGCATGGAGTATTTCTGTGACGATGGCGACGAAATGTGGGCCCTGTCCGATGCCGAGCTATTAGATCTCGCCTCTCAGGAGTTGTCGCAATTGGGGTTGGCCACCGTTGGTGATGTGATAGACGGCTATGTGGTGCGCCAGCCAAAAGCCTACCCGGTTTACGACCACGAATATGACAAACACCTTGGTGTGGTGCGGGAGTTTCTGAGCACCATGGACAACCTCCAAACCATAGGTCGCAATGGTATGCATCGCTACAACAATATGGATCACTCGATGCACACGGGCATGCTGGCAGCACAGAATCTCCTGGGTGCAAGCCACGACTTGTGGAAGGTGGGGGGACAGGATGAATACCTTGAAGAAGAAAAAGCCAGGGCGGAAAGGCTCGTTTCAGAGAAGGTCTTCACACGGACGTTTGCCAGGATAGACAAGTTGGCATTCGCCACGGCAGTGGGTTGTGTTTCAGGACTGTTCGTCTTTTTGGCCACCATTTGGCTCGTTGTAAAAGGCGGGAATGTTGTCGGTCCAAACCTGAGGCTCCTCGCGCAGTATTTTATTGGCTATACAGTCACAGTGAGAGGGGCTTTTGTTGCGTTTGGCTACACCTTTGTGTGGGGCTTCTTGTTTGGCTGGCTGTTTGCGTATCTTCGCAATCTCTTTCTGGCCTATTATATCTATCGGGCAAGGAGAAAGGCGGAGTTATTATCGCTCAGGGATTTCTTTGACAACTTGTAGTCTGCCTAGCTGGGAGAATTGGGGATGACGACAAACAACGAAAAGGACAAGGTACAGGAAGAGAGACTATTTCGTGGCGTGCTTTTGCTTAATGCCAAGGCTTTTGGTCTTGTTCTCGGCCTTCTGTGTGGCCTTGCCATATTCATAGCAACAAACTGGCTTGTCATTAAAGGAGGAGAGCAGGTAGGGCCTCACCTCCAATTGCTGAGCCAATACTTTATTGGCTACAGGGTTTCATTTCTAGGAAGCTTCATTGGAGCTGCGTACGGATTTGCTGTAGGCACCCTCAGCGGAGCATTGATGGGCTGGGTCTACAACACGATTGCAGGGTTCAGATTGAAGGGTTGAGGGGAGAGCGTGGAACTATCCCGGGAGAAGAGTAACTCTCAGCTATCAGTCACAGTGGCCCAGGATTCCGAGGTGGTGGGTTATCTGGTGATTGATTCTACTGTGGG
>JASFIH010000153.1:0-3778 GCA_050122775.1 Deltaproteobacteria bacterium | reverse complement strand
GGGGGATGTCGATCAACTCCCTTCGGTTGGTCCTGGAAACGTGCTGAGGGACATGATCGACTCCCAAAGAGTGCCTGTGGTTTTCTTGAAAGAAATCTTCAGACAGGCGCGGGAAAGCCTCATCATCGTGAATGCCCACAGAATCAACCAGGGGATTTCGCCGACCATTCCAGATTCCAATCGGGACATCACCCAAGATTTCTATTTCATACAGCAGGAGAATCCTGAAAAAGTACTCTCCACGATATTGGAGCTTTGTAGTGAGCGAATTCCAGATCGATTCAATCTGGATCCATTGTCAGACATCCAGGTGCTGACCCCGATGCACAAAGGAGTCATAGGAACCACGAACTTGAATCGGGCATTGCAGAAAGCCTTGAACCCTTCCAATGATATGATTCAGCGTGTGGGATATGACTTTAAGCGTGGAGACAAGGTGATGCAGATCAGGAACAATTATGTGAAAGGTGTCTTTAACGGGGATATCGGGATTATCAGCAGCATTGATCGCGATATGCAAAAGATCACCGTCAAATATGACAGCCGTCCCGTAGACTACGAATTTTTCGAGCTTGATGAACTTGTGCTGGCCTATGCTGTGTCTGTGCATAAATCCCAAGGCTCAGAATATGAAGCCGTCATCTTACCCGTCATGGCTCAACACTTTATCTTGCTCCAGAGGAATCTTATATATACGGGGGTGACTCGTGCTAAGGAACTGGTGGTCCTGATCGGGACAAAACAGGCCCTGGCCATTGCCCTTCGAAACGACAAACCGCAAAAACGCATGACGCGCCTTTGCGATAGGATGCAATGAGAACCGTCGGTCCCGCCTGTGCTGGGATCTGAGCTGTCCGCCCGGCCCAGTTTCTTTGCGTTCCCGATGTTTTGAAACAGCGTCACTGGCGGATGTAACAAGAGAACCCAAAATGAAAAACATAGGAGGATCCAAGTTGAAGAACATCTTGGTTGTTGGGGGCGCAGGATACATTGGTTCCCACATGGCCAAAGTACTCTCAAGAGAAGGTTACATACCCGTGGTGCTTGACAACCTGGTTTGCGGAAACCGGCAGGCGGCAAAATATGGGCCCTTTTACAAAGGATCCATGGATGACTCCCGGTTGCTTGAAGAAATTTTTTCTGAAAATCCTTTCTCAGCTGTCATGCATTTTGCGGCGTTCTGTTACGTTGGGGAATCCATGGAACAACCGGCCAAGTATTACCACAATAATGTGGCAAATACCCTTGCCCTTCTGGACTTCATGATTGCAAAGAATATCAACAAGTTCATCTTCTCGTCGTCTTGTTCCATATACGGAGAGCCAGTTGAAATTCCGATCACGGAAGACCATCCCAAGAAACCAATCAATCCGTATGGCAGAACAAAACTGATGGTTGAACAGATACTGGAGGATTTTAGAAATGCATACGGGATTGAATCCGTTTGCCTGAGGTATTTCAATGCAGCCGGGGCAGACCCTGATGGCGAACTCGGAGAGGACCATGATCCCGAAACACATTTGATTCCGCGGGTTCTTGAGACAGCCCTGGGTCAACGGTCCGGTGTGGACATTTTCGGGGACGACTATCCGACCCCGGACGGTACATGTATCCGGGATTACATTCACATCCAGGATTTGGCCCAAGCCCACCTACTCGCGTTGGAACGCTTGTTGACAGGGTCGCCGGGTGGGCAATACAATCTCGGCAATGCAAAAGGTTTTTCAGTGAAGCAGGTGGTCGAGATTGCGAGACGTGTGACCGGCAGGGAGATACCGGCAACCGTGGTGGAAAGGCGCCCTGGCGACCCCGCAGTTCTCATCAGTTCAAGTGAAAAGGCCATGAACGAACTGGGGTGGAAGCCCAAGTTTCCCGATCTCGAGACGATCATGGAGACCGCTTGGGCCTGGTTCAAGAACCATCCCAAAGGCTACGATGCATGATGGCTTAAATCTTGCAGCCTTGCAACGCATCGTTTCTTCGACGATGGTGACTATACCGAATTTTGCTGGGGTTTTGCTACATGAAAAAGAAACCAAAAGATAACAATGTCACGTGGTTCAATGGCTATGTCTCTCGCGAGGATCGAGAGGAACTCCATGGGCACAAGGGAGCCCTTATCTGGTTCACAGGCCTGTCGGCTTCCGGCAAATCCACCATAGCGCACTTGGCTGAAAGAGAGCTGCACCGCCGAGGCTGCTCTACCTATGTGTTTGATGGGGATAACGTACGTCATGGTCTTTGCGCAGACCTCAGATTTGGTCGTCAGGACCGATCCGAGAATATCCGGCGTATCGGTGAAATGGTCAAACTCTTTGTGGATGCAGGAATGCTGGTCCTCACTGCTTTCATCTCGCCCTATCGGAAGGATCGTCGGAAGGTTCGATCTCTGCTGAAGGATGGGCAGTTCCTTGAGGTCTATGTGGAGTGTCCCCCGGAAGTGTGTGCCAAACGTGACAAAAAAGGCATTTACGCTAAGGCCAAGGCAGGGCTGATCAAGGATTTCACCGGGATCTCAGCCCCGTACGAAGCGCCGAAAAACCCCGATTTGGTCATCCATTCTGGGGAAGAGAATGCAGAACAGGCAGCCAAGCGGGTCATCGAACTGATAGAACGACATAAGCTGATTCAGTCACCTTCCCCTTAGCGGGCTCACTCCAACCGTAGAATACACTGTGAGACGAACGCACCAAGCCTGTTGTGCTTCCTCTGACGATTGTCTTTTTTGGAATGCAACACCCCTTGCGGTTTATGTTTGTTCTCCCGAGCCGTTCAACAACCAGATCGCAGACAAAACATGACGGTGACAAGACAAGGCGACCTATCTCTGATTACTGAACAACTCCTCTCATGGTATGCCCGTCATCAACGCGACTTGCCGTGGCGTCAGACGCGTGATCCCTATTGCATCTGGGTCTCTGAGATCATGCTTCAGCAGACACAGGTGGAAACTGTCATCCCGTACTACTATCGGTTCTTGTCAAGATTTCCCACGGTGCAGTTGCTGGCGGCAGCCTCTTTGGACGAAGTGCTCAAGGTCTGGGAGAATATGGGGTACTACGCCAGGGCCCGCAATTTGCACAAAGCGGCAAGAGAGGTGAATGACCGTTGCGGGGGTGAGATCCCAAGAGCGTGGAACGAACTTGTTGACTTGCCGGGCGTCGGTAGCTACACGGCCGCAGCGATCCTGAGTATGGCGTTTGGGCAGAAGGCGCCGGCACTTGATGCCAACGGGCGGCGTGTGTTGAGCAGGGTCTTTGCGATTGATCAGCCCCTCGACCGAAGTCGGACGCAACACCAACTTGCTGAGCTGGCAAGAAAACTCCTCCCCGATCGAGACCCTGGGTCGTTCAACCAGGCGTTGATGGACCTGGGGTCTGATATCTGCACGCCCCGAAAACCCCTCTGCGTGTCTTGTCCAATCCAGAATCTATGCCAGGCTTATCAGCAGGGTCTGCAGAATATGCTGCCGGTGGCCAGGAAGCGCAGCGCGATACCGCACAGCCATGTGACGGCAGGGGTTATTCGGGATCACCGTGGGCGGTTACTGATTGTGCGCAGGCCAGACAAAGGTTTGCTGGGAGGGCTATGGAAGTTTCCCGGCGGTACGCAAGATTCGAACCAATTGCTGCAAAGGTGTCTTTCTAAAAAGATTCGGGACGAGGTGGGCATCCAGGTTCGAGTGGGTCAACTGATCACATCGGTAGACCATGCATTCACCCACCTTCGGATTACCCTTCATGCCTTCCAATGCACACGCCGTGGAGGTAGAGAGCAG
>JASFIH010000152.1:0-3781 GCA_050122775.1 Deltaproteobacteria bacterium | reverse complement strand
AGATATCGGTCAGTGCAACGACGCCTACTCAGCCATTCAAATAGCCTTGGCGTTAGCCAATGCCTTCAAGTGCAATGTGAATGATCTCCCCCTCTCCATGATCCTTTCGTGGTATGAGCAGAAGGCCGTGGCCATACTTTTGACGCTTTTGCACCTCGGGATCAGAAATATTCGGCTGGGGCCGAGCCTGCCGGCCTTTATCACGTCGAGCGTGTTGGACGTTCTGGTGAGAAATTTCAACATTATGCCTATCAGCACGCCGGAGGAGGATCTGAAAGCCATATTGGGATAAGATTATCCACAATGTGCGTTTTGGAGAAGACGTCATGAAATGCCCAGGACAAGACAGCCGTTATTGGAAACCAGGGGCCATATTTGAGGTCCAGTGCCCCAGATGCGGGCATGAAGTAGAGTTTTTTAAGGATGACACCACGCGTCTTTGCAAAAAATGCGGCCATCGATTTGTGAACCCTGAGATGGATTTTGGCTGTGCCTCCTACTGCGCTTATGCGGAGCAATGCCTGGGCGACCTTCCTAAAGAGCTGCTGGCCCAAAGAGATGATCTCTTGAAAGACCGGGTAGCGGTTGAGATGAAGCGCTATTTTGGTCAAGATTTCAAACGAATTGGTCATGCTGCCAATGTGGTTCGCTATGCAGAACGTATTGTGAAAGAGGAGCGAGGCAATCCAGCCGTAGTTCTTTGTGCTGCCTATCTTCATGATATCGGCATTCACGAGAGTGAACGAAAGCACAACAGTGCGGCGGCTCGGTACCACGAAAAAGAAGGAGTTCCCATCGCCAGGGAGCTCCTGATGAGGCTTGGTGCGAAGCAGGAGATCGTGGAGGAGGTTTGCGATATCATTGGCCACCATCACCGTCCTGGAGATGAAGAGACGCTTAATTTCCAAATCGTTTACGACGCTGACCTCATCGCGAATCTCGAAGAAGAGAATAAAGACGAGAAGATCGACAGAGACAAACTGTCAGTAACAATTGAAAAGAACCTTTTCACAGATGCGGGAAAGCGTCTGGCCCGTACTAGCTGGTTAGGAGAAGGTCAATGAAGGTCATGCGAAAAATCGTTGAGATAGACGAGGAACGCTGCGATGGATGTGGGCTCTGCGTACCCTCTTGTGCTGAAGGGGCCATTCAGGTCATTGATGGGAAAGCAAAACTCGTTGCAGATAAGTATTGCGATGGACTGGGTGCGTGTCTCGGAGATTGCCCAAATGATGCGCTCAGAGTGGTTGAACGGGAAGCCGAGGCGTTCGACGCAAAGGCTGTTCACGAATATCTGAAAACAAGAGAGGAAAGTGAGAAACCTGCAGACACCGTCCTTCCCTGTGGGTGTCCATCAGCACAAGTCCAGAGCTTCATATCACAACTGGCGGCCCACGATGGAAGCGACCCGGTCTCGCTGGCCGGCACTTCATCCACCCTATCCCACTGGCCCATCCAGATCAAGCTGGTGCCGCCGACAGCAGCTTTCTTGAAAGGGGCAGACTTGTTGGTGGCAGCAGACTGCACGGCATTTGCCTGTGGTCGTTTTCATCAGGACTTCCTGAAGGGCAGGGTGCTCATGGTGGGGTGCCCCAAGTTCGATGATGTTCAGGCATACATCGAGAAGTTTGCGGAGATATTCACGGCGGCGGATATCAAGCGTATCATGGTGATCGTCATCGAGGTTCCCTGCTGCCAGAGCCTGCCCGCGATTGTGAAGAAGGGTATGACATTGGCCGGCAAGAAAATCCCCATGGAGCAGGTGATCATGAGCACAAGGGGCCAAGTCCTGAAAAAAGAAAAACTCGCAGCCTGACGAGATTTGAGATCCAGCTCCTTGTCACGGAGACTACGTAGCAAACCAACATCAAAATAGGGTCTTTTCCCACCATAATATACAGTACCGACCCCATTTACCGTTCCCAAACGATCGTGTAGGAGTCCGATATCATTGAACCAACTTTATCAACAGGAGAAAGGCTACTAAGGAGGTAGGTCATGAGAAAAGCGTGTTTGGCCATTTTGGGGGTGTTGCTTGCTGTATTCTACTTCACTGCCTTGGCAATTTCCGCAGAAGAGGCCTGCATTACGTGTCACAGAGATATTTCCCCTGGACAGGTTGCCGACTGGAAATCGGGAAAACACAGCAAGGAAGATGTCACGTGTTCGACCTGTCATGGTGACAAGCACAAAGGTGAGAAAGATGCCCATCTCGCCCAGTTGCCTGACGAGCACGTCTGCGCAGAATGCCATGAGGCAAAATTTGATGAGTTTTCAAAAGGTAAGCACAATCTTGGCTGGACAGCCATGAACGCCCTTCCCATTACCCATGTTGAGCCTGACGAGTTGATGGAAGGAGGCAGGGGTTGTGGGGGCTGTCACAACATGGGGGTTAAGTCCGAGGCCCAGAAGAAAGAGCAGCGAGACAAGGGATACCGTTACCAGAACAACTCGTGTGACGAATGCCATACCAGGCACAGCTTTTCCGTGAAAGAGGCCCTCGACCCCAAGGCTTGTCAGCAATGCCACATGGGTTACGATCACCCTCAGTGGGAGATGTGGGAGAGCTCCAAGCACGGAGCCCGGTACTTTGTGAAGGAAAAGGGAAAGCTTCCTGAAAATGCTTCAGCACCAAGTTGTCAATCCTGCCACATGCCGGATGGCAGCCATGAGAACCGTACAGCCTGGGGCTTCCTGGGTGTTAGACTACCCCTTCCTGAAGACAAGCAGTGGGCTGCAGACAGGGTCACTATCCTGAAGGCTCTCGGGGTCCTGAATCCGCAGACCGGAGAACCTACAGCTCGTCTGGAAGTAGTAAAAGCCGCGGATCTTGTACGCCTCACCGAAGAAGCCTGGCAGACAGAACGGGAAAAGATGATCAGTCGCTGCAAGCAGTGCCATGCTGAGCAGTATGCTCGCGAGCAGCTCGCTATGGGAGACGCTATTATGCAAAAGGCTGACCGTCTCATGGCAGAGGCAATAGAGACAGTCGCCGCACTTTACAAAGACGGCATTATCAAGAAACCGGATCACTACGCATTTGCCTATCCGGACTTCCTGTACTTCATGCAGACAGGGGGGTCTTACATAGACCAGGTCCTTTTTCAGATGTACATGAAGCACAGGATGCGGACGTATCAGGCATTCTTCCACGTCAACCCAGATTATGCTTACTGGTACGGTTGGGCCATGATGGTCAAAGAGCTGGATCACATCAAGGAACTTTCCAAGACCATGAGGGCAACAGCCAAACTGGAAAGACAGCATCCTTAGAATTCAGGATAGGCAATCCCCGGGACCCGCTCTGTTAACAATCCCCGTTCCTCTTCAAGAAGGGAACGGGGATTTCTATTTTGTCTCTGGGGCTGGCATTGTGTTTGAAGGCCTTTCAGGAGGGGAACGTGAGCCTCATTCATTGGCAAGCATGTCAGCGATTTGTTCGGGAGAGATATCAATTCTTGAAAAGATCTTTTGTTCCAGCAGTTCGGTTTCGCGCTGCACCTGATGAAAACGGGCCTCGAGTCGGGGTATCTTCTTTACATACCTATCCAACACGTCTTGAAACCGATCCTCGATGTCCACGACTTCTTCGTGTTTAACGCGTTTGTCCGCGTAGTTCACAACCTCTGCCTCTGTGACCGTGTCTGTGTCGGATGACCCGGGGTCGAGGCAGATGTGCTGACGAACAATGTTCGCTACCGCAGGATAGCCCAGGGAAGCAAGTAAGTCCCCCCCTGTCTTGGCATGGTTTTCTTTTGTTTCAATAGACATGGTCTTTGTA
>JASFIH010000151.1:0-3803 GCA_050122775.1 Deltaproteobacteria bacterium | reverse complement strand
TTCATGATCATATGAGGAAGACTATTCGGGTAGGTGGAACTCACGGCTTTCGCATCCGCGCCTGTGGTACTCGCCTGCTGCACCAAGTTTTCCGGCACCGTCATCACAACGCGCTCCACACCCGTCATCTTCCTGAGGGCGTCAACACCGTCTTTGATGTCAGCTGTTTCATTCTGAATAACGCTCTGGTTGGCAGTGAGGAGCAAGTCCTGATCCATTCCGTTGATGACAATTGCCCGAATACTTCCTTCCGGATCAGCAAACGGCTTGAAAGAAGGATTTCCTGGAGCAAACTCAAAAAACTTCACAGCAGTATCAAGGCTGGGTTCCCCGCCGAACGTATCATCCCAGTCGTCCTGAGCCGTGGCATCGATGGTGATCGCCGTGTATTTCTGCCCAAAGGTGCCCACGTATGGAGCCATAGCCGAAATGGTTCCCGTAACCGATGAGATAACATACTCTGAGCTATCCGGAGACCCCAACAACCTCTGCCCGGTCTTGACAGGATCGCCGACTTTGATTGCGTTCACGCCCCCTCCGTTCTGCGGTTCTTCCAACATGAGGGTGACTTTGCTTGGGACCGGCAGATCTTGGACCGGATCTGAAACCAGGTTGCACTGAAGCCTTGGCTTCACCAAACCTAAGAATGATCTCTTCATCATAGCGGAACCCTTTTCCTTTGGATTTGTATAGCGCCTGCTACTTCATAACGTGGCATTCCGAACACTCCACCGGGCCTGCTTCACTGTCCTCATGGCAGCCCTTGCAATTCATGTGCAGGGCATCGCCCCTTTTCGGATCGCTGTCCGGCCCGTGGCAGTCCTCACCGCTACAAGACATGGTGTCATCTTGCTCTTCGTGATGACAATCATCGCACGCAAACCCATACCCATCGTCCGCGGCATGGGTTTTGTGATCAAACAAGATGCTGCCTGCGGTGGTCTTCATCATCAGTCTCACAGGCTCTTCCGGACTCTTGACGGGTAGGGCCGCGTAGCAGACGACACCCACAACAAGCAAGATTGCCGCAAGGGCAAATGCCAACGTCTGTTCGTTCTTGGAGCTCATCTTATCTTCTGTTCCTTTCGCTGAACCTGAATTGTTGTAGCGCTGGATTTTCAGAGGATTTGAGAATGAAAGCTGACAAGGTATAGGTGAAACTTGCGGAATGTGGCACTACTGAGCAACGCAACGTCGGAGTCCTTGTGCGAATTTGAGTAGAAGCCATTTCAAAACCCCATCTCGTGCCCGATGGCTACGTTGAGCACCTCTTCAAAATACTCACATACTCCCGTGTATGCTGCGCTTTTTCATCGGCCCTCGCCTTGCCATCAGACACCATCTGAGGTTTTGAAATGGCTTCTAGGAAAGTCAAAGAGTAGTAAATAGCAAACGCCAATCTTTCCATGCCGCCCTATATGTCAACAAGGCACCTATGTCAAGAGGAAATTTTGATGTGTCCTCGTATGGTTGAGGGATATTTTGCACTTCGTTGAGATAGCATGCAGGACGCTTCGTGTTGCGTGGTTTTCTCCAAAAAGCATTTTAAAAATTCCTTGACAAAATGGGTTCAAAAAGATATGGGGAGTTACTTTTTCGGCGCGAACGCCGTGTTTGCATAGCGCCAAGTGATGGAGATATTTGGCTTCATCACGTCCACGCGATACAGGCCTTTTGACAGGTTATAAAGGCTTCCGAAAACGTTACCTTCAACAGAATAAGTCGAAAACTACTGGATCGCAGATCGGGAGAGCTTATGAGTGCCGAGACATTATCTACTTTTCCAATGGGAGGAATTCACCCCCCCGAAAACAAGGAACTGACCGCAAGACTGGCTTCCGAGGTTATGCCACCGCCTAAACAGGTGCGCCTTTTTTTGAAACAGCACGTGGGCGGGCCGTGCAAGCCCCTGGTGAAGAAGAAGGACAAGGTGACTGAAGGGGATGTGGTTGCATCGGTCGAAAGGTTGGGTGCGAACCTTCATGCCCCTGTGAGCGGTACGGTGAAAGGCGTCCAAAACGCGCTGCACCCCATGGTTGGAAACGCTTCCGCGCTGGTCATTGCGACGGACCCCGAAGCAGAGCCCAAGACGTACTCTGCTGCGGACTGGACGAAATTTTCCAGAGAAGAAATGCTCACCATGATCAAGGATGCAGGGGTCGTTGGGTTGGGAGGCGCCGGGTTTCCTGCGGGGTTCAAACTCGATGTGCGCCCGGAAGTGAAACTCGACACGCTGATTCTAAACGGAGCCGAATGCGAGCCGTACCTCACCAGCGACCACCGTGTGATGCTGGAGTACACCAAAGATATTGTTGAAGGGGCCAAGATCATGCTGAAGATTCTTGGCATCAACTATTGTGCTATCGGCATTGAGAATAATAAGGCAGACGCCATAGAGGCTTTTCAGAAGACCATTGCCGAAGACAAATCGAAGAATGGCTACAACATTGTCGTGAAACCGCTTAAGGTCCAGTACCCACAAGGGTCTGCAGACCAGATCATGCAGGCTGTGACCGGCAGGGCACGGCCGTCGGGTGTGCGTTCATCGGTGATCGGAATCATACTGCAGAATGTATACACCACAAAGGCAGTCTATGATGCAGTGGCACTCGGTAAACCACTATATGAAAGGATCGTCGCATTTACGGGCAAGGGTCTGAATCGGCCTGCCAACGTGATGGTGAAGGTAGGAACCAGTCTGTCTGAAGTCGTGGACTATTTGGGGGGGACCACGCCGCAGCTTGCCAAGGTGGTCGTGGGAGGCCCCATGATGGGATTTGCCGTCTCAACCCTGGACATTCCAATAACCAAGACCACATCCGGCGTGCTTTTTCTTGCAGAGGATGAGATTGATACCCAGCCGCATCTGCCCTGCGTTAAGTGTGGCTTTTGCGTGGATGTCTGTCCCATGGGGCTCGAACCGAATAATGTCAGCGTCTATGTTGAGGCTGGACGGGGGAAAGATACCGAGGAATTCGGGGTGGATGATTGTTTCTTGTGTGGCAGCTGTGCGTATGTGTGCCCGGCAAAGAGACCTTTGGTCCAGTTTATGATGATGGCCAAGAATGACCTGAGTGCAGCCAAGAAAAAATAATTTAGAGGAATAAACAACATGATTGGAACACAAACAGAAGCAACCACGGTAGAAGAGGCAGAAGAGGCGATCCCGGCGGAGGAAGAGGCACAGGAGGCGATGCCTCCAAAGTTGTTTGTATCCGTGTCGCCGCACTTCAAGAGCAAAGAGAGCGTGTCCAAGATCATGTGGACGGTGGTGGCCTGCCTCATGCCCCCGCTTATTTTGTCTATCTTCATTTTTGGGTTCCAGGTGCTGATCATCACGTTGGTTAGTGTATTGAGCTGCGTGGGGACCGAGTATGTGGCCAACAGGGCCCTGGGCCGGCCCACAGACACTATCAAGGATGGCAGCGCCGTCATCACAGGCGTCTTGCTGGCCTATGTCATTCCGCCTGGTGTGCCTTACTGGATGCCGATCTTGGGCGGGGTTGTGGCTATTTACGTCACAAAGACGCTTATGGGCGGGCTGGGGTACAACATGTTCAATCCTGCGCTGATAGGTCGGGCGTTTCTTGTGGCCACTTATCCGGTTGCCATGACATCAGCCTGGCTGCCGCCCATCCGTGATGCCTCGGTTTTCAAGTATATGGGGCCCGGCGTGGACGCGGTGTCTGTGGCCACCCCCCTCTATGTCCTCAAGCATTATGGAATAGACGCCGTCATTGAGCGGTTTGGGTCGCTTTCGGTGATATATCGGGACTTCTTTTTGGGCTGGAGGCCCGGCTGTA
>JASFIH010000150.1:0-3815 GCA_050122775.1 Deltaproteobacteria bacterium | reverse complement strand
GGCATCCGAGGACGAAGACTGGTGTGCTAGGCAGCGCGCTGAGGTTGCCAGCAACGCGCGGAGAGGAGCACGATATCCTTAACCGATCCAGAGAGCTTCTTGAATTTGTGGGTCTGGGTCAACGCATTCATGAAGATTCTTCCGGGCTTCCCTTCGGGCTGCAGCGTTACTTGGAGATTGCCAGAGCCCTGGCTACCGAACCGAAACTCCTCTTACTGGATGAACCGGCCTCAGGTCTTGACTCTGGTGAAGCACAAAGGCTGTGTGATCTGATCGTCAGGATCCGTGAAACCGGCATTACTATTCTGCTGGTGGAACACAACATGGAAGTGGCCATGGATATTTCTGACGAGATCGTGGTTCTGAACTACGGTGTAAAGATCGCCGAGGGCACACCGCGGGAGATACAGCATAACCCTGAAGTGATCTCAGCATACCTGGGGGACGAGACATATGCCTGACGGCTTCACAAAAAGTCCGTGTGCCGCCGGAGGGTCTGCGGGGTAGCCATGCTCCGAATCAAGAATCTGCACGCCTACTACGGTCGAATCAAGGCTATCGATAATGTGTCGATACACGTGCAATCTGGTGAGATCGTTTCTCTCATTGGGGCTAACGGTGCAGGCAAGACCACCATTTTGAACGCCATTTCAGGGCTTATTCGTTGCGCACGGGGTGAGATCGTATTCCAGGAGAAAAAGGTCAACGGTCTCGCTCCGGAAAAGGTCGTGGCCGCTGGCATCAGCCAGGTGCCTGAAGGGAGGCAGATCTTTGGTCCCCTGACAGTGCTTGAGAATTTGCAGCTGGGAGCATATCTGCGTTTTAGGAAGAAAGAAAAAGAAGCGATTGATGAAGACCTGAATTGGGTCTTTCAGTTGTTCCCGCGTCTTGAGGAGCGGTCCAAACAGATTGCAGGAACCCTTTCTGGTGGAGAGCAACAGATGCTCGCCATCGGCCGAGCCCTTATGGCAAGGCCCAAACTTCTGCTGCTGGACGAACCTTCCATGGGGCTCGCCCCGTTGGTTGTGAAGGATATTATGAGCACGGTATCCGAACTTCGGGAGAGCGGCGTGACTATCTTGATGGTGGAGCAAAATGCCCGCGCATCTCTCACGATATCGGATCGCGCGTATGTCTTGGAAACCGGCAGGGTTGTCCTTCAAGGCCCCTCAGACGAACTCATGGATGATAGCGACGTTAAGCGCGCTTATCTTGGAAAGGATTACAGGACGTTCTGGGAAGGGAGGGAGCGGACTTGAGATTTTGGGATAAAGACAACGAGCAGATGACGCGGGAAGTCCTGGAGCAGGTGCAACTGGAGCGGCTTCAAAGCACACTGAATCGCGCCCACAAGAATGTATCGTTTTACAGAAAGCAGTTTGATGCAAGGGGATTCGACCCAGGGGCCTTGAATTCTTTGAAAGACATCGAAAAAATGCCTTTTGTTACGCGGGAAGATTTGGGAGACAACTACCCTTACGGTCTGTTCGCCGTGCCCCTTCGAGATATTGTCCGCATCAGCCCTTCCGGCGGCACCACGCCCAAGCCCGTCGTTGTAGGGTATACGATGACAGATCTCAAGACCAGAAGCACCATCACAGCCCGTTACCTGACTGCGGGCAGCGTGATTGAAACAGACATTGTTCAAATCTGTCTGAATCCTGCCCTTTCCGGTTGGGGAAGGGCGTTGAAAGAAGGGGCAGAAAACATTGGAGCCTCTGTGATGCCCATGTCGCATATGAGCACGCGAAAACAACTCATGGCCATGCAGGATTACAAGGTGTCGGTGCTTATTACCACGCCCTCATACGCCATGCATATGGTCGAGGTCCTGGAGGCGATGGACATGAACTCTAACGCCCTTGCGCTGAAGGCTATTTTGGTGGTGGGAGAACCCCTAACGCCGGAAACGCGTGGCAGACTGGAGGCAACGTTCAAGGTTGATGTGACCGCAGCCTATGGGCCTAGCGATGTCATGGGGCCGGGCATTGCCTTTGAGTGCAAGGAAAAACATGGCCTGCATGTTTCTGAAGATCATTTTCTGTTGGAGGTCATTGAACCTGATGGTGAGGTCTCATGTCCCTCGGGCGAAACAGGAGAAGTCGTGCTGACCACTTTAACGGCCAAGGCCTTTCCCCTGATTCGATTCCGAACAGGAGACCTTGCGTCTATGATGTCTGGGTCGTGTGCATGCGGGCGAACGTTCTTACGGATGTCTGGGATCACGGGTCACGTGGGAGAGGTCCTGACCATCCGGGGTGTAAAGGTCCATCCCGCTCAGATAGGCCGCATCGTTAATGGAATGGCCCAAGGATTCTCACCCCGTTTCTTGATCCACTTGTCCAAAGAGAACCACCTTGACACGATCGAGATATGGCTTGAGGTCAATGATGCCAACTTTTCGGATGAAGTGAAAGTCCTGGAAGGTATGCTGAGACGCCTGAAGGGAGAAATCCTGGAGACGCTCGGGCTTCCGGTTACCATCAGGCTGGTGGAGGCTGAAACCATTGAGCAATATGAAAGGCCCTCTGGAGGCGTTATTGACCACAGATGAGCCTTTGGGTGGCCTTATGGTGTTTCGAGGACAATTCCCATACGACAAAAAGCACTGATCATGAGGTATGCGTTGAGAACCCTTGTCTTAAGCGCCCTTACCATCCTGTTCATGTGTGGCTGCGGGGGTCGGGAAGATAATACCCCACTTACCTCCCATGCTGCCCCGGACTTCAAGCTGGAAGACCTAAATGGTCGTATGTACAGCCTTGCTGACCTGCGGGGCCACGTCGTGGTTTTGAACTTCTTTGCGACCTGGTGTGTTCCGTGTCGCCAAGAGATTCCGGAATTTGTCCGACTTCACAAGAAATTCAGAGACAAGAAACTCGAGATCATAGGGGTGTCCCTCGACCCAGATGGCAACGCGGTTTTACCGCCATTTATCATGCATTACGGGATCACCTATCCGATCGTGCTGGGCACCAGGGAGGTGGTTCTCGATTATGGCGGAATCCAGGGGATACCGACCACATTCATCATAGACGAGGATGGCACGATCAGCGACTATTTTGTCGGAATGCATCCAGGTTATGTGATAGAGGCGTCTGTGACGAAGCTTCTGAAAGAGATAGGCTGAGGCCTCGAGGAAACTGGCCCCCTTGCTTCCTCCACGGGGTATGACAAAGAGGAAAGATGAAGTCTGACGGCCAAGAACCCCAAGGGCCTGCCCCGTTTGATCCCGCCCTTCCGTACCAGCTGGGCCAAAATCCGGTCAGGGACGCCTGGTACACGTCTTTTTTCCTTGAAAACCACCTCGACTATTTTGCTTATCCGGATCACGTTGACTCTCCGGAGCAGGTCCATTTCATGGTCTATACGGAGGAGAACGAACGCTACTACCCTTGTTCAGACCATATGTTCGGCACGATCATAAGGCGGGAAAAATCTCCGTTTTTGCAAAAGAAGTATGAAGAAGTGCTTCATCGTATCCTCGATCTGATTGATCGACAGATTGAAGACGAACGGAACAAGACCTTTCTCAAATCTCTGATGCACACGAAGTACGAACACGAGACCCGGGATGGTTTGATGATTCCCTCCAGGCTCGAAAAGCGTCTCCTCAAGATCTACATCGATCGTACTCAGATAGAGGACCCGTACCTATTTGAGAAAATGGATCGGAACAGGCGGGCCTATGAGGCACTCAACTCCGCGGCCTTCCAGACGGCGCTCAAACATATTGATGATGCTGTTCTTCTGTCTTCTCCCATGAATCTCGATGAGATCAAGGGACGGGTGGACTATTTGAAACTTCGTCGTCT
>JASFIH010000149.1:0-3836 GCA_050122775.1 Deltaproteobacteria bacterium | reverse complement strand
TTATAGAAGTCCTCGATTACAAGAAACTATTGGTGGTTTTCGAGCCCTGCATTTCCTCTTGATAGTCGCTGCTCCCCTCGATCTCCCGTTACCCGTGCAAAAGAGCATGTCCCGGTTCAAGACGGCAGTCTTTCCCCGGAAAGGGATGGCTTCACCGAGGGCGCAGTTTTCATTCTGCGGAAATACTTTTCGAAGGCAACCACCAGCATGATCAGGGCACTGCACCCCAGCACCAACCCCCAATGGCGAAAGCCCATGGGATGACTCTGGAAGATGGTGTTGAAGACCGGCATGTAGGTGAAGACGACCTGCAGGGCGGCCATAATGAACACACCGAGCCACAGCCAGCGATTGGAAAAGATCCCCAGGCGCCATGTTGAGAGGGTGAGTGAACGGCAATTGAAAAGGTAGAACATCTCGCTAAAGACAAACGTATTGACAGCTATGGTTCTGGCCAGGTTTTCATTGCCTGAAGTAACGATCTCTAACTCGAAAAGCCCGAATGCCCCAATCAACAACAAAACGCTTACCAGAACAATTCTAACAACCAAGGCACGGTTGAGGATTGGTGCCTTCGAGTCCCGGGGCAGGCGTTTCATGATGCCGAGCTCCTTGGGTTCAAAGGCCAGCGTTAGCCCGAGAAGGATGGCCGTGGTCATGTTGATCCAGAGAATCTGCAGGGGAAGGATGGGAAGGGCGGTGCCCAGAAAGATGGCTAGCATGATGACCAGGGCTTCGCCGCCATTGGTGGGAAGCGTCCAGGTTATGAATTTGGTTAGATTGTCGAAGACCCCACGTCCTTCCTCCACCGCAGCTTTTATGGTCGAGAAGTTGTCATCGGTGAGCACCATGTCGGCTGCCTCCTTGGAAACATCGGTGCCGGCAATGCCCATCGCAACACCGATGTTAGCCTGTTTTAGAGCTGGAGCATCATTCACTCCATCTCCGGTCATGGCCACCACATGATCACGTTTCTGGAGAGCCTCCACCAGTCGCAGCTTCTGTTCGGGTGATACCCGGGCAAAAACCGCGGTACTCTCTGCAATGTCGGGGAGCGCTTCATCTGTGGTCTGAGACAAATCACGCCCCGTGACCACTTCGCGCGTGTGAATGGAACAGGTCTCACCGCACAACCCTAGCTGGCGGGCGATGGCCGCAGCCGTGCCAGCGTGATCGCCAGTAATCATCTTCACCAATATACCGGCGGTTTGGCAGTCCCCAACGGCTTCCAAGGCCTCTGGGCGGGGCGGGTCGGTCATGCCTTGAAGCCCCAAAAATACGAGTCCTTCCTGGAGATCTTGATGCATAATGTGCTCGGTCCCCTCGGGCATTTCCTTGCGGGCAAAGGCCAGGGTCCTGAGCCCATTGCTACTCATTACTTCAACCTGGTTGTGGATCTCGCGTTGATCAGCCAAATCCACCTCACCGGAAGCGTTGAACAACGTGCTGCACTCGAGGCACAGACTTTCGATGGATCCCTTCACATAGACCACCCTCGATAAGCCTGGCCCCTGGTCGTGGAGCGTTGCCATGTACTGCGTGGCGGACTCAAAGGGAATGCTGCCTACGCGAGGGAACTCACGGTTCAGGTTGTCCTCGGAAAACCCAGCCTTCATTGCACAGGCTATGAGGGCGCCTTCTGTGGGATCACCCTCTACGGCAAACGTCTCGCCCATTTGCTTTAGAGCCGAATCATTGCAAAGAATTCCTGCCTTGAGCAACTCCATCAGCGCCTTGTTGGTGCTAATATCTGGAACCTCTTCTTTGGAACTGATTTCGCCTTTCGGTGCATAGCCGACTCCCGAAACAGCATAGGAACGTTCACCTGCATATAGCTCGACGACGGTCATCTGGTTCTGGGTGAGAGTCCCGGTCTTGTCCGAGCATATCACCGTGGTGCTGCCAAGTGTCTCAACTGCCGGAAGCTTCCGAATAATGGCTTGCCGTTTTGCCATGCGGGAAACGCCAATGGCCAAGGTTATAGTTATGGCCGCAGGCAGCCCTTCCGGTATGGCGCCGACGGCGAGAGCCACGGAGGCCAGAAACATCTCAACCCAGTTCTGGCCCCGCAGGTATCCAACCACGAAAGTGACGGCCGAAAGGCCGATGATAACGTATAGAACGATTTCGCTGAAGTGCTTGATCTTGAGTGTTAGTGGCGTGGCTATAGCCTCGGCTGAGGCAATCATCTCGCTGATCCGGCCGATCTCGCTGTGGTCTCCTGTGGCAATGACCAAACCCTTGGCAGTCCCGTTGGTAACCAATGTAGACGAATAAGCCATGTTTCGGCGGTCGGAGAGGCCCGTTTCCTCGGGGAGAACGACGTCCTCTTTTTGAACCGGTATGCTCTCCCCGGTCAGCGTACTTTCGTCGATTCTTAGTTCCTTGACCTCAAGAAGGCGCAAATCGGCGGGGACTTTGTCGCCGGACTGGAGAAGGACGAGGTCCCCGGGCACAAGCTCCTCGGCGGAGACCTTTTGCCGAACGCCTTCCCTCTGGACCGTGGCACTGCTCACCATGGCGCGGGCCAGGGCGTCGAGGGCCTTGAGGGCCTTGGATTCTTGAATGAACCCAACGGCGGCGTTAACGAGAATGACGCCGAAGATAACCCCGGCTTCCACCCATTCATGAAGAAATAGGGTAATCACGGTCGCCACAAGGAGAATGATCACCAGGGGTTGGTTGAATTGAAGCAGGAAACGAAGGATCGGCCCCTGTCCCTTTTTCCGGGTCAGGGTGTTCGTTCCAAGTGTTTTGAGCCGAAGTGTGACCTGATCCTCGGTCAGACCTCTCGAAAGGTCCGTTTCCAGCCTCTGGTTGATTTCTCCCAATCCAAAACTGTGCCAGGGTTCCTCAGTCCATGTCTCCACGGCTGCCGTCTCCATCGAAGAAATACTGATTGGTAAAATACCCGAACGCCGCACACGGAACGTGTGGGTTTGCCCATGAAACTCGGCCCGCTAGAACAAAAAGCCGTTTTTGCCGTGTGAAAACACTTCGGCCAGCTCTAACAGGATTCAGGCTTAAGAATAGGAAATTCCTTATACGACGTCAATGAATCTGTGGTCTAAAAATATCTGAAGGCGTGGCAAAACATGTCGACAAACACTGCATGATCTTGTCTGCTGGATAAACTAAGGGTCCAGAAGAATTTGTCAGGCTTCAGGAGTATTCATTGCACTTACAGTGATAGCCACTGGTTGAGTTCGTTGCCGGTTGAAAATATACTGTTTTATGCGACCTGGCAAGGAGCCCTTGTATTTGTGCCAATCACAGTGATCGCAGGATCTTTCTTCCTGTACTTGGTGGTTTTCAAGTGGGAGAGGTTCACTGACACTCCGAAGTCAAGAAGAAAAGGAAAACATTGACAGAGTTAAGAAACTGTATACTGTCATATTGAGAATTGGGGTCCCGTCAGATAAGCTTTAGCTTTTCCATCATATCTTTTATTTCTCCGATTGTCTGAGATGCACGATCTCGATTTCGAGATGACAAGAAAGTATGCGACCCTCTTCAGTCGACCGATCCCTTAAGATTATTGCCGACCTCGGCCTGACGGGTCGGATTGTGGGCGCTAAGGATTTGGCGCCCTTTCCTTGAGGTTCAGTTCGGCCAGATCACCTGGCAGTGTTGATTTGATCCGCCTATCGTGTCTTTTTGGGGCCCTGATTTTTCAACTATCTGTAATCACATCGCAAATTTGGCCAATTCAAGTGCGTGTAAAGCAGGCTTAAGTCGGACCAGCCCCGGAACCCCGTTTTTCCTTGAAATCCCGATTTTGTTCAGATTAGAATTCAACTTGTTGAAATATCGCCAGCTTAGGATGCTTGGAAGAA
>JASFIH010000148.1:0-3839 GCA_050122775.1 Deltaproteobacteria bacterium | reverse complement strand
GCCGTGGCAATCAATGCAGTGAAGCTGATTCTTCTCACAGATGTAGAAGGGGTCTTGGGCAAGGACAGGGTCCTCATATCTTCGATCAAATCGGGGGTTGTTCGAGAAATGCTTGAGGGTGGCTCGATTTCTGGGGGGATGATACCGAAGATGCAATGCAGCATCGAGGCCATTCAGAATGGAGTGGAGAGGGTGCACATCATAGACGGACGAAAGCCACACGCTGTTCTTCTTGAACTTTTTACAGACAAGGGGATTGGAACGGAAATCGTGCAGTAGTTGCCTGGGAATGACAAGCTATCCATGACTGATAATGACTGGCCGATGACGAACAACCAACGACCGATGACAAACGACCTGATGAAAAAGGCAGACCGGATCATGGCTGCTACCTATAAACGATTCCCCCTTGTCTTGACCCAGGGGGAGGGGTGCACGCTGTTTGACATGGAAGGTGGCACCTATACCGATTTCGTCGCAGGGATTGCTGTGTGCAATCTTGGCCACTCCCATCCAGGTATTGCCCAGGCTGTGGCAGATCAGGCTCGCCGTCTGGTGCATGTGTCAAATCTCTATTACACAACGCCGCAAACTGCATTGGCCGAATGGCTCGTTGAACATTCCTTTGCAGACCGCGTCTTCTTCTGTAACAGCGGCGCGGAGGCAAACGAAGCAGCGATCAAACTGACCCGGAAGTATTTCAAGGATCAAGGCGCCCCGGAGCGATTCAGGATCATCACCATGCACGGGTCTTTTCACGGCCGCACCATGGCCACGTTAAGTGCGACCGGCCAAGCAAAGATTCACAAGGGTTTCGAACCCCTTGTAGAAGGTTTTGACATGGTGCCCTTTAATGATCTGGAAGCTGTTCGAAAGGCGGTGACAGACAAGACGGGCGCAGTCATGATAGAACCAATCCAGGGTGAAGGGGGCGTGCAGTATCCTGTGTCGGGGTACCTTGAAGGCCTGAGGAAAGTGTGCGACGAGCACGGACTGCTCCTCATCTTTGATGAGATACAAACCGGAATGGGGCGCACAGGAAAGCTCTTTGCCTATGAACATTTTGACTTAACACCCGACATTATGACGTTGGCCAAAGCCCTTGCCAACGGGCTCCCCATGGGTGCGATGCTGGCAAAGGAAGACGTTGCAGCATCACTTACACCCGGTTCTCATGCCTCGACCTTTGGCGGAACGCCGCTGGTTGCCGCTGCAGCGCTGACTGTAGCAAGGGCCTTGATGGAAGAAGGTGTTCTTGAGAACTGTGAGAAGGTGGGGACGTATTTCAAGAAACGGCTCCTTGAGCTCAAGGCAAAGTACGCCTTTATTCAGGAGGTCCGAGGCCAGGGACTATTGCTGGGGCTGGATCTCGCTTGCGACGGTGCCCCGGTCGTAAAGGGATGCATGGAAAAAGGGTTCTTGATTAACTGCACACAGGAGCACATTCTGCGGTTCATCCCACCGCTAGTCATTCAGGAGGCCCAGGTGGATTCGCTCATCGTGTGTTTGGACGGCATATTTGAAGAGATGGCACTGAGTCAATTATGAAAAAGGACCTCCTGACCCTCAGAGATTTGACTTCTGATGACTATGAAGGGCTTTTTGAGCGCGCACTTGAACTGAAAAAGCGTCATGCTGCGGGCCTGGCAGATCGAGTACTTGAGGGAAAGACCTTGGGGCTTATTTTTGACAAGCCTTCCACCCGGACGCGTGTCTCCTTTGAGGCAGCTATGGTCCAGCTGGGCGGGACGCCTCTCTTCTTGAATGCTCAGGACACGCAGTTGATTCGGAACGAGCCAATTGCTGACACAGCGCGCGTGCTGTCAAGATATTTGGATGGCTTAGCCGTACGCACGTATTCCCAGGACCTGCTCAACGAGCTTGCGATGGCAGCAACAATCCCCATTATCAACGCCCTGACCGATCTCTATCATCCTTGTCAGGTCTTGAGTGACCTGATGACGATCCTGGAAAAGAAGGGGAGACTCGAAAACCTCAGGATTGTGTGGGTTGGCGACGGAAACAACGTGGCGCATTCGTGGCTGAATGCAGCAGCCGTCTTGCCGCTGCACCTGGTTGTTTCTTGTCCCAAAGGGTACCAGCCGGATGAAGCCATTTTGCAGGCTGCGATGAAGGCGACAAGAGGCAAAATCGAGGTCATTGTCGATCCTGAGGAGGCAGTGCGCAATGCGGATGTGATTTATACAGATGTCTGGGCCAGCATGGGCCACGAGAGCGAACACGCACTTCGGAAGAAGTTTTTTGGGCCGTACCATGTGAATCAAAGCCTCGTAGCCAAGGCCAAGGAGGATGTCATCGTCATGCACTGTCTTCCCGCGCACAGAGGGGAGGAGATTGCTGCTGAAGTTTTAGAGGGGCTGCATTCGGTGGTATGGGATCAGGCCGAGAATAAGCTTCACATGCACAAGGGCATCTTGGAAAGATATATTCGTCATTAGCTCTGAGTGGATGCTGGCTGTCATCCTGCGGTATTCACGTATCAAGCAGCTGGAACAAGATAGTGCCTGTCGCATCATAGAAAGCCTAATTTTGGAGGTTCTCTTGTCAGAAGAGATCAAGAAAATCGTCTTGGCGTACTCAGGGGGTCTTGACACCTCTGTGATCCTGAAGTGGCTGATTGAGACCTATGGCTGCCAAGTGATTGCCTTTGTGGCCGACATAGGCCAGCAAGAAGAACTGGCAGGGCTCAAGGACAAGGCCCTGGATACCGGTGCTGCCAAAATCGTCATTGAGGACCTGAAAGAAGACTTTGTACGTGACTATGTCTTTCCAGCCTTTCGCGCAAATGCCATATATGAAGGCCACTATCTTCTCGGGACCTCTTTGGCTCGCCCCCTGATTGCAAAGCGCCAAGTGGAACTAGCGCAGCAGGAAGGGGCCGATGCAGTCAGTCATGGAGCAACGGGCAAGGGAAACGATCAGGTGAGATTCGAGCTGGCGTACCAGGCCTTGGCTCCCGAGCTAGAAATTGTTGCGCCCTGGCGCCTTTGGCACCTGAATTCGCGGGAATCGCTAATCAACTATGCGCGGGACCATGGTATTCAAGTGGCTGCAACCCAGGAAAAGCCTTACAGCGTAGACCGCAACATGCTGCACGTAAGCTATGAGGGTGGGATACTCGAAGATCCGTGGGAAGCGCCGCCAGAAGGTATATTCACCATGTCGGTATCCCCTGTTAATGCACCTGACAGGCCCGAGGTTGTGGAGGTTTCGTTTAGACGCGGAGACCCCTCAGCAGTGGATGGCGAAAGCCTTTCTCCTGCCCAGACCCTTGCTATGCTCAATGTGCTCGGAGGCCGAAATGGTATTGGGCGCGTCGACCTGGTGGAGAACCGGTTTGTGGGGATGAAGTCTCGGGGCGTGTATGAAACCCCGGGCGGCACGATCCTCAGAGCGGCGCACATGGCGCTTGAATCGATTACCATGGACCGCGAGGTCATGCATCTTCGAGACTCACTGGTCCCCAAATACGCAGAGCTTGTCTACAATGGGTTCTGGTTCTCACCGGAGATGCAAATGCTGCAGTCCATGATTGACCACACACAGCAGACGGTGTCAGGCACGGTACGGTTGGAACTCTACAAAGGAAATTGCCGTGTTTTAGGCCGAAAATCGGACACATCCCTGTACAGCCATGATTTTGCGACATTTGAAGCAGATGAGGTCTATCGCCAGCAGGACGCTGAAGGCTTTATCCGGCTCAATGCCCTCAGGCTCCGAATTCAGGCCCTGATGAAGCAGGGGCAACGCAAAGTGAGGAGTAAGCAGTCGGACTGATCGGTTTGGGGGTCCAAAGGCCAACAATCAACGGTCAACGA
>JASFIH010000147.1:0-3880 GCA_050122775.1 Deltaproteobacteria bacterium | reverse complement strand
TATGAATCACCGTACAGGCGTCACCTGGGCAAAGTGGAAGAAGAGGTGGCCAAGCTTATCCATGGGCTGTATGAGAACCTGGGCATCGACAATATGAAGGCCATTGCTTTCACAGGCAACCATGGGCAGATGATTAGCCAGCAGGTTGGTGGCTTCTATGAATTCGAGACGATCAGTCAGGTACTTGGATCGCTGTTCATCGAACCGAATGTGCGGACAATCATCAGCATGGGGGGTCAAGATACGGCCCTTTTTCAGATAAGCCACAACCATGGAAGCTGGGAACTTGATTACTTCAACTGCAACGGTCCATGTGCATCCGGGACAGGATCTTTCATTGACCAGCAGGCGCAGCGACTGGCTACATCTATCTATGACAAAAAGGTGGATATATCCCAAGATCACATCGACAGGATACTGACCGACTTCATCAAACTCGGCCTTCAAAGCCGGGCTCCTGCTGACGTGGCCTGCCGTTGCACCGTCTTTACCAAGTCAGACATGATCCACCTGCAAAACAAGGGGGAGAGGCTTGAGGACATTATTTACGGGCTACATGTGGGAAACGCCAGGAACTACATGAGCACGATTGTGTCGAATCGTGTCCTTGAACACCCCATTCTTTTTGTTGGGGGGCTGTCCATGAACGAGCTTCAGGTACGGGCCTTCGGCAGCTATTTCCCTGACTTGGTTGTCCCCAAGTACAACACATCGATCGGTGCCCTGGGGGTCGCACTGCAGGCCCTTGAACTGGGACTCGAAAACCGTCTGAACCTGGATGAGGCCGGGCTTGGCGGGAAGACCGAAGCGTTCGGTCTGCCCCTGGCTCCCAAGCTGGCCTTGAAAGACACAGATTTTCCGGAGGAGAACGAGGTTCGAAGAGGTTCGGCCGGCAAGATGCCTGTCTATTTGGGTATCGATATAGGTTCGACAACGACCAAACATGCGCTGATTGATGAGCATCATGAGATCATTCACAAGAAATACGTTCACACCCAAGGCAAACCGGTGGAAGTCACGCAGAAGCTGCTGAGGTCAATTCGTGAGGAAATGGGAGACAAGGTTCAGATTATTGGGACGGCCACAACCGGTTCGGGTAGAAATGTGGTGGGGGATTTTCTTAACGCCGACCTGATCATCGACGAAATTACAGCCCATGCCAGGGGGGCCGTGGAGATAGCTCCTTCTATTGACACGATTTTTGAGATTGGTGGCCAGGACTCCAAATACATCTATATTGCCAACACGTATCCCCTTGATTTCGACATGAACAAGGTGTGTGCGGCTGGCACAGGAAGTTTCCTCCATGAGCTTGCGAACAAGTACGGCATCAATATCGTGGGTGAATTTCAAGACATCGCTCTCTCTTCGAATCGTCCCATAAAACTGGCGGAGCGATGCACTGTTTTCATGGAGTCGGACCTGGTCTCCTATCATCAGAAGGGGATTCCAAAGCATGATCTCATAGCTGGTCTTTGTTATGCCATTGTTCATAATTATCTCAACCGCGTTGTGGGAAAGAGAAAAGTGGGCCAACGGGTCATGTTTTTGGGAGGACCTTCTCTTAACAAAGGGGTGGTTGCAGCTTTTGAGAATGTGCTCGGTCGCGGCCTGGTAGTACCCAAACACAGGGAAGTGCTTGGTGCCTTTGGAGCTGCTATCAGCCTCAAGGAGAAGATGATACGTGAAAGACGGGGGACAAGCGTCTTCCGAGGACTGGATAGCGCCATCAACGATCGCATGGCTTACAAAGAGAAAACGTGTCGCGCAGATCCAAACTGCCACAACCAGTGTAAACTCAAGGTATATGATTTTGATGGTCGCAAGAGTATATGGGGGGGGGACTGCGGCCGGTATGAATTGGTGGGGAGAAAGCACCAAAAGAAAGAGAACTACTTCCAGTTGAGAGACAGAATATGGCAGGCTCACATGTCTGGCGCCTATTGTGAGCTGGACACAGAGCCTGTGATGGAGATAGACGGACGGCCGACTGTCGGGATGCAAAGGGCGCTGTATTCCCTGCAGACCGGGCTTTTGTGGGCCCATTTCTTTGATCATCTCGGATTCAGACTTGTCCTGACCCCGCCTACCAACAGCCGTATCTCCAGCTCAGGGATCGAGGCCATGACCGCAGAGACCTGTTATCCCGTAAAGGTGTCTCACGGTCACGTGAAGGAACTCATTGGAAAGACACGCTATCTCTATCTGCCCTCCATGATTGACATGAGGACTCCCGTAAGATCTGAGAGAGGCTTTTATTGTCCTCTTGTGCAGGCCAATCACTACATGGTTCGTCAGGCCCTTGAACTTAGAAGGGATGTCATCTTGAACCCCGTGCTCCACTTTAAATATGATACCCCCACCCTCGCCCTCGAACTCGGGCAGCAGCTCTCGCGAAGGCTTCACAGGAGCGTGTCAGAGATTGAAAAGGCTTTAAATTATGCCCTGGAAAAGCAGGATGACTTTATCAGGGCAATGCAGGAAAAGGGCGCGGAAATCATGGGGGTCTACCCAGCAGAGAGCCCTTTGGTTGTGGTCACAGGACGTCCCTATAACTTGTATGACGAAAGGCTGAATTTGAGGCTTGGACAGAACTTGGCAAAGATTGGCGTTACAGCTTTACCCATGGACTTCATCAATGTTGACACAGTGGATCTGACGGATTTTCCTTCCATGTACTGGGGACTGGGGGCCCAGATCCTGAGAACGGCCAAATTCATAGAACGCCATCCCAACTTCTTTGGTCTCCATATCACCAACTTTAGCTGTGGCGCAGACTCCTTTATTGAACATTTCTACAAGTACATCATGGGAGACAAGCCCTATCTGATTCTGGAACTAGATGAACACAGTGCTGTTGCTGGTGTCATGACCAGGTTGGAGGCATACAAGAATGTCATTGAAAACACCATGCACAAACTGGACAGTCCGGTGAACATGAGATTGAGAGCGGCCAGTTGAGGTGAAGATGGACGCACAAAAGAGTGCCACATTCAAATCCCTGTCTGAGAATGTGGGTCAGTTCAGTCTTCGGGACAAGACTTTTCTATTGCCCGAGATGAACAGAATAGGCGCACATCTCCTTGCTGGAGTCTTCAGGAGCTTTGGTGTCAATGCGCTGGTCATGAAAACCTATGAAGGTCTTGATCTTGGCAAGGAGTTTACCTCCGGCAAGGAGTGTTTCCCGTGCCAAGTGACTACGGGCGACATCCTGCTTTTCTTGAAAAAGGAAAGAGAAAGGCAAGGACACAATTTCAGGGCAGAAGACTATATATTCTTCATGCCGGAGTCGGATGGTCCGTGCCGCTTTGGTATGTATAACAAATATCAAAGAATTGTCTTGGATTCCTTCCCTGAATTGAGCGGCGTCAAAATTGGCTCCCTCACGTCACAAGACTCGTATGCACTCAAGGGAATGATCGAGAAGGAACGCGCCAGGGATTTCCGCAAGGCAGCCTATTTCTCCGTGGTGATAGGTGACATCCTCGATAGGCTTCTCTGGAGGATCAGGCCTTACGAGATGGAACCCGGTGCGACAGACGAATTTATCGAGCGATCCATGAGGACCTTGGCCGATGACTTTGAATCCTATGGCGCCAGGAAAGACTTTGAGAGGATTCTTGACAGATTGGAGAGCGTCATTGAAGAGGGCAAATCCCTGATTGACCGCGAGATTCCCCGCAAACCCCTGATAGGTATCGTAGGCGAAATTTACCTGCGAACCCACGTGCATTCCAATCAGGATATTATCAGGGTGTTGGAACGATATGGGGCCGAGGTCGTCAATGCCTCCATTGCAGAGTGGGTGGATTATACCACGTACGACAAGGTGCGGGAAGCCAAGGTCGGGCTTCACCTGAATCTAAAACAACTGCGTTTC
>JASFIH010000146.1:0-3921 GCA_050122775.1 Deltaproteobacteria bacterium | reverse complement strand
AAAGGGCAATAATCGGGGGCAAATCGGGCCTCTCTGCCAACATGTTGAGGTCGGGTACGGCCTCCTGGCAGTGCAAGCAATCCGTGCCCATAAGCACGATTAGGTACACCCCTTGGTTCAAATCCAAATCCTCGGAACCATGGATCTGAATGGGGCCGATCAAAGGCTCATTCGATTGCACTCTGTTGATCGACAAAGTCGGAATGCCAAAGGCCATAGGAAGAACCAACCCACATAGACAAGCAATTGTCACTGCCCAGGCCTTAGTTGGCGTCTGGGACGCTTGCACGTAATGTTGGCCTTTCCAGGATATGGCTGTCGCTGTTAGGAAGATCAGATTTTCCACTAGTGCGTGTCCCGGCGTAAATTGGAGCCACGGGCCATAACAACCGCAATGCTCTGTGGCTCCGGTCAACCACGCCCAACCCGTAGCTCCTGCGAAGACCAGAAACAGCAGCCCGGATAATGGCAGCGTGACTCCAGGGCGATAAAGAATGATCAGAGCAACCCCTAGCCCACATTCCAGGATGATCAGACCCCAGGCGCTCACCACAAGAACGAGGCGGTGATGCATAATCCCGTAATCCTTGATCTGCCGAATGAATAGCTCCAAATCGATGGCCTTTAGCAAGCCCGCTATCAGCAGGACCAAGCCTACGGCAACCGCTAAGAAACGAGGGACCCTGGAACGCCATGGAGAAAACTTGGATGTATGGTTTGCAGATATATTCTGTCTTTGAGTCATGGCTTTTACCATATCATGAAATCATTTCCCGCAGTCATCGTCAATACTCGAAGTATGAGGTCCGCATGACCGGTCCTCTCAGGTTTGGGCAATTCATCGTTTTAATGATCTGTCGTAGGATGCTGACGACCTCCTGTATCATCTTCGGCACCACCCACGATCTCCCCGCACCGAAGCATTGCACGACCGTGATACGGGTTCTGGACCACCTTGTCGTTCTGAAGCCATGAACCTTTGGCCATGGAGCAATAGACAATGTAGATCCCTTTCGGCTTTGACATGGTAGCCCACATGGCCATTGGCCTCGAGAGCTCTTTGAAGGCTTCTCTCACAGCCGCGATCTCTTCTTGTTGCCCGAGTTTCAAGGCGGCCTTCTTGATATCTATTGGAACGCCAATGTAATGCATTGCATGTTCACCCTTAACCGTTTTCGGATCTACGCTGTCTGCTAGTACACCAATCTTTTCCGCCGCTTCCCTCACACCCTCTGTCTGGTCTGCAACAAGGGCTCTGTGAATCTTCAAATACTCTGCCAGGACGGGGCCCATTGCTCTGTCAAACTCACCCGTTCCCGCAAAAATCGCAGAGGGGGCTATAACAATTAGCGCAAGAAAGAATATGCGTAATATGCTTGCAGCTTTCATCTTGTCCTCCCATCGTCTCTTGCGCTCCCCCACCGCTTCCACAGGAGATATATGGCAGGGATGATGACCAGCGTCAATACGGTCGAGCTCAAGAGTCCGCCCACCATAGGTGCTGCGATCCTCTTCATCACGCGTGAACCTGTCTCAGTAATAAACATGATGGGCAATAGCGCGAAAAGATTTGTTGCAACCGTCATGAGTTTGGGCCGGACCCGCATAACGGCGCCTTCGACAATGACATTGCGAAGGTCTGCTATGGTCTCCAACCGCCCCTCTTCTTTCCATCGATCATGGCTTTCATCGAGATACACAAGCATGATAACACCAGTCTCCGCCGCAAGCCCTGCAAGGGCAATGAAACCCACCACCACGGCAACAGAGATATTGTATCCTAAAATGAACATGAGCCACACGCCCCCGATCAACGCAAACGGCAACGTAAACATGACTATGAGGCTCTCCGTAATGTCCCTGAAGTGAAAAAAGAGGAGCAAAAAGATGAGGGCAATGGTGAGTGGCACGACGATTCGAAGCCTCTTGTTCGCCCGCTCCATATATTCGTACTGACCGGACCACACCATGGAAACACCGGCAGGAACTGTGATGTTCTTAGAAACGCTTTCCTTTGCGTGCCTTACGAATCCACCAATATCTTGGGTTTTCAGGTCCACATAGATCCAGGCCGTTCGTTTGGCATTCTCGCTCTTTATGGCAGGCACGCCTTTGCGGACATAGATTTCAGCAATCTCACCAAGAGGAATAGCATGGCCCATGGGCGAGGGGACTGTGAGCCTCTTTATCTTCTCGACGTTATCCCGGAGCTCCCTCGGATATCGAACGTTCACAGGATAACGCTCGAGTCCTTCCACCGTCACCGTGATGTTCATGCCACCAAGTGCGGTCTTGATAACATCCTGCACATCACCGACTTTGAGACCGTATCGTGCTGCCTGCCTTCGGTTCACTTCTATCTCCACGTAGTTTCCACCCACCACGCGCTCTGCAAAGACTGAACTCACTTCAGGCATCCCACGAATCAAGGCCTCAATCTCCTGCCCCAGCCGGGACAATTCCTCGAGATCATCGCCCAGAAGCTTGATCCCGATCGGCGTCTTGATCCCGGTAGCAAGCATGTCGATTCTTGTCTTGATTGGCATGGTCCACGAGTTGGTGAGACCCGGAAATTGCACCATACGATCTAATTCACGAATAATATCCTCAATCGTCTTTCCTTTGGGCCACTCGAACTTCGGCTTGAGGATGATATGTGTCTCCAGCATACTCAGTGGGGCAGGGTCTGTTGCCGTATCAGCCCTGCCGGCCTTGCCGAGCACGTGTGCTACCTGAGGGTGGCGTGCAATAATCTTGTCCGTCTGTTGGAGAAGGGTCCTTGCCGTGGTGATGCTGATGCCCGGGGGTGTTGTTGGCATGTAAAGCAAGTCACCTTCATTCAAAGGCGGCATGAACTCAGAACCCAGCTTCACAAAGGGATACCAGGACGCAGCAGTCAGAATAATAGCAATGCATATGGTCGAAATTGGAAATCTGAGTACAAGCTTTATAACGGGCCTGTACAAGAAGATCGCCAGGTTGTTCAGGGGATTCCTTGATTCCTTGATCATCTTCCCTCGTACAAAGTAATACATCAATACCGGAATGATCGTGATGGCAAGAAGAGAACTGACAGCCATAGCAAACGTCTTCGTGTAAGCTAATGGTGAGAATAGCCGCCCTTCCTGCTGCTGCAGCGAAAAAACAGGAAGAAAGCTCACGGTGACGACCAAGAGCGAGAAGAAGAGTGCGGGTCCCACCTCCTTGGCCGCACGGATTACCATGGCCTTGTGGGGAAGATGTGTATCACGTTCTTTGTGTTTGTGCAGGTTCTCCACCATGACAATAGAGGCATCCACCATCACACCGATTGCAATGGCGATGCCGCCTAAGCTCATGATGTTGGCCTTGATGTCAAGAAACTTGATAAAGATGAAGCTCAAGATAATGCCTACCGGCAGCGTAAATATCGAAACAAAGGCACTCCTGAAGTGAAGCAGAAAAACAAGACAAACCAGAGCGACGACGACCATTTCCTTGACAAGTGTTGTCTTCAGCGTATTAACGGCCCGAAGGATAAGGGCTGATCGGTCGTAACTGGTGTGCACCTGGACTCCTTCGGGAAGGCCTGCCTCAAGCTCCTTCAAACGGGTCTTGACCCGCTTTATGACTTCCAACGCATTCTCGCCAAACCGAATAACAACGATGCCGGACACAGCCTCCCCTCTGCCGTCCATTTCAATGACACAACGCCTAATCTCGGGTCCTATCTGTATGTGAGCGACTTGGGAGAGCAAAACGGGCGTGTGCGTTGCTTCATCCAGCGCAACAGGGATGTTCTTCAGATCCTCTATGGACTTGATATAGCCCTTGCTTCGCACCATGAATTCGGTTTCGCCCATCTCAAGCAATCTACCGCCAACATCAATGTTTGAACTCTGAATCGCCCCATTGATTTCCTTGAGGCTCAAACCGTAGGCC
>JASFIH010000145.1:0-3930 GCA_050122775.1 Deltaproteobacteria bacterium | reverse complement strand
AATCTCGGTGTCAATATTGACAAAATCCTTCTCGGTCGTAACGATACTGTCTGCGTGTAGATCCTTTGCTCTTGTCCAGACTGCCTTCAGATCCTTGTCAGAATACCGATGGTGATCTGGAAAAGCGAGCCAGCCAACCACACATCCCTCCAGCTTGTCAATCGCTTCACGAAAGCTATCATTCCGGGCAATGCCAGAAAACAGAAACACCTTTTTTCTCCTGAGAACCCGCAAATCCAACGATTCCCTTGGGTAAGCTGAAAAGAGTCCACTGGGAGCATGCACACATCTGAATATGGGGCGCCTACCAGCACGGGTTTCAATCATCGGATCCACCCCAACTGAGCTGTTGCCACCCGGCCACCGCGTGAGAACAAAAGCACTGGCGCGTTTCACTTGCTCTATGGGTTCCCTCAGCGGACCCTTTGGGGTGCAATGCCCATTACCAAAAGGGCGAGCGCTGTCCAGAAGCAACAAGTTCACGTCCCTTTTCAAGGGCAAGTGCTGGAACCCGTCGTCAAGGATCAACACGGATGAGCCAAACCTTGTCACGGCCTGTTGACCGGCCAGGTACCGGTTCTTCCCAACCAACACAGGAATTCCTTTGAGTTTCGAAGCCAGGAGTTGGGGTTCATCGCCCGATGCCTTTACCTGCATAAGCATGGTCTTGCCATCCGAGACAATTCCTCCTGATCGCTCAGCATGACCCCCGTATCCCCTGCTGATAACAGCTACGTTAATACCAAGCCCCTTCAGGAAATGCGCTATGTACTCCACCACGGGGGTCTTGCCAGTGCCCCCCACAGTCAGGTTCCCAACGGAGACGACCTTGCAAGGCAGACGTTTCTGCCTAAGAACGCCTTTGTTATATAGGTGCAGTCTAGACTTGACAGCCATCTCATAAACCAGGGAACAGATATAAAGCCCGAATTCAAGAGGAGATACGAACGCTGGGTCTCCCAAGTCCCCCTTGCTCATCACCTCTGCAATCTTGCATTGAAGAAAAGGGTTCTTCATAGAAAACGCTGAACGATATCCAGAGTCTTTTCAACTGCGCCCTGGTTTTTACACAATACCTGGTAGGCCTTCGCACCTGCGGTTTCGCGACGTTTGGCATCGCGCAATAGCATTTCAACTTGCTTCACGAGTTGCCTCTCGTTCGCGACTTCAATAGCCCCACCCTGCTCGACAAGCATTCGAGCCACCAACGCAAAGTTGAACATGTGCGGGCCAAAAAGTATTGGCTTCCTGCAAGCGGCGGGTTCTAAGGGGTTTTGTCCCCCGAGATTGACAAGGCTTTTCCCCACAAAGACTATATCGGCCATGGCATAGAGGCGCCGAAGCTCACCCATGGTATCCACAACAATCACGTCTGATGGCCGGGGGGTATCCGTCTCGTCCAACTCTGTCTTCATGGAGGCTGGGAAGCCGCCCCTGGAGAACGTCTTTTGGACGTTTCGGGCCCGTCCCGGATCACGCGGAACAACCACGAGGACAAGGTCCGAGAACCGGCTTTTCAGGGCCCTAAAAGAGTCTACCAGCGTCTTCTCTTCCCCTGCATGGGTACTTCCAGCCAACAACACTCTCGCACCGGCGGCCACGCCCATTGATCGTCTCAGTTCAATGATCTCCCTGTCGGACAATACCTCTGCCTCATAGTCAAACTTGAGGTTTCCGGTGACTGCGACCCGATCCTTGCGTGCGCCAATAGCCACAAGGCGTTCAGCGTCCACTTCGGTCTGAGCGCAGACGGCCGAAAACTTTGAGAACACCGGCTTCATGAAAAAGGAAATCTTCTTGTATCCCCGAAAAGATCGTGGAGAAATCCTTCCGTTCACCAGGATGAGAGGAACCCGCAGCCTTTTTGCTTCATGAAGGAAATTCGGCCAAACATCTGACTCTACGAGCACAAACACCAACGGGCGAACACCCCGAAGCGCCTTTCTAACCGACCACGTCAGGTCGTATGGAAAGAAGACAACGGAAGCGACGATCGAGCCTGCCAACTTTTTTGCCATTTGATAGCCAGTGAGTGTTGACGCCGAGAGCACCATAGGCCGATTGGCATTGTTCGTCGCCATTTTCTTGACCAAAATGACAGCAGCTAAAATCTCTCCCACGGAAACGGCGTGAATCCAAATCGGTCTTTGCGATGGAAGCCTGGCAGACCTCTTGAATCGCCAACGGTTACAAAACGTTTGTCGCCACTTTTCAGACATCACCACTTTCGCACCAAGAAGGGGTAACGACGCGAGACAAGCAATCAATAAGACGACATTATACAAAATGATCATGTCCGGCCTACGGAACCAACAAGATAGATGCGTATCACCGGCACCATCTGTCCTCTCTGCGTAACATGTAGCGAGCCCCTATGATCCCAATGGCCATACCAGCAACAACATCCGACGGGTGATGCACACTCACCGCCATTCTTAACCAGGCCATGAAAAGGGCGTAGGCAATTGGCAAAAAGCGATACCATGAGTTCCTGAGTAAGCAGTATAGAAACACCCCGGACACAAAAGCATCCGCCGCATGTCCTGACGGAAAAGCATTGTAGCCAGAATCGAAAGAGAAAAACGTGAACTCCGTTCCATACAAGGGCCTGGCTCGCCCAAGCAATATCTTGAGAACTCTGACGGTCAGGAACGCAAAGATGATTTGGGCCTTCAAATACGCTATGCATATGCTGGTGAGCCGCTTTTTCTTCCTGGCGAGGGAATAGATCATCAAAGCCGCAAAACTGGCATAGAAGACATACAATCCCCAGTTTGAAGCAAAATTCAAACTGTCATCCCAAGTGTCCGGAACAACATCTCTCACAGACATTCCGATCTGGACATCGAAGGGAAACAGGATCAATACTGCCAATGAAAGAAAAGCCAGCGCGATGAAAGGACCCCTCTTCAACTCATATACCCCCTCGCCAACCACCGGCGAAAATCGTAACCTCTGCGCAAGCCTCTTATGACACAACCCACTCTGACCCCCGGGGGCTCAGGTAAGGAAATCGATGTTCAATCTGGCTATCGTTCGTATCCGAGACCGAAAAGTACATGGAACGCCGCGTTAGGCACATCGGCGTCTCCGTCTGCAATTGGAACGTCTTTGGCATAAGATGCCGTGAATTTCGTTTCCAGAACCCCAAACAATCCGCGCCACAACCCAAATCGCTTTCCAATGGCAACTTGTGCTGTTGGCCCGGATACATAGAAGCCCTCAGGAAACTCATCGTGATACCCTTTCTCTTTGTTTCGAACTGTGGTCTCCGGGTGGGTGAGGACAATGCCACCACCCACGCGAACGATGAATTTAGGATAGGCCCAAGCACGATTAATAGTAATCAGATTGTAGCCATGAGATATCTCAAAATGTTGCACTTCATCGGGCTTGTTTTTCAAGATGAGCTTCTCATGCACAAGCTCGAACTCCCACGCGCGATTATTGTCCCATAAACCAATGCGCCAAGCATAATAGGGTGAATTAAAACCAGTAAAGGCCTCGGAATCGTATTCAGCACTGTCAATCTCAATCTTCTCCTCACCCTTCTGTTCTATGGTCAATGGGGTTCGTAGGTTGAATTGCGTCCCCATGAAGACCTCGAAGGAATACTCCGCCAGGGCAACAGACGGACGGATAATCAGCATCGTCAGTATCAATGGTAATAGAAAAATGAATCTGCATATACTTTTCATTGACACCTCCATTTATAGTAGTTCTCAAAAATATGTTTTGATTGGTCTGAGGGAGCACGCCTCCACTCTCGCCGGTTTGACCATTGTTGAGCCTTCTGGAGGCTCGCCCCGCCAAGGCTGCGCTTTTTCATCGGCCCTCGCCTTGCAGTCGAACGCGATCTGCGGTTTTGAAATAGCTTCCAATCTCAGTAAAGCATCAACTGAGCGAGAGTAATACCACGCTGGCTATCGA
>JASFIH010000144.1:0-3940 GCA_050122775.1 Deltaproteobacteria bacterium | reverse complement strand
CGACATGATAACGCGCGTGAACTACCACCTGAAAGCCCAGGAAGAGCGCGCGTATGAGATTAGTGATACGGTAATGAAGAGTATTGAATACCCCATGCTCGACGGAGAAATGGAGGACGTCCAAGCTATCCTGGAAAAGCTGAACACCTTGCCTGATGTGACAGTGGTTAACCTTTCTGATCTTACAGGCACGATTAGATACAGCGGATTGCCAGCTAACATAGGTAAGATTGACAACTCGCAGCTCACCAAAAAGGCGCTTCACTCGAGTGTTTTGTTCAAGGGTTTGGAGACAGTCGGCGACGAAAAGACATTTCACCATGCCATGCCTATCCCTAATGAAGCCACTTGCTATAAGTGCCATGGCGCCGAAAAGAACATACTGGGTGCCTTGACGGTCGGGATCAGCTGGGCCCCTATTGAGGACAGAATTGCAGCGCTCAGGAACAAAGAGATCGGGCTGGGCATCATCTCCATTGTTGTTGTGGGTTTCTTCCTGACACTCTTTCTGTCAAGATACATCGCTCGACCGCTTGCCAGGCTTACCTCGCTGGCTGACGACATCAGTCGGGGAAACCCGGGGCCCGAATTCGGGCGGATACTCAAATGTTGGGAGGTAGAGAAATGCGACAAAACGACATGCCCGGCATATGGAACCACAGACGTCATGTGTTGGTTTGTGGACGGGACTCTGTGCAAGGTCCAGCCATCAGGACAATTTCCGGAAAAGTTGAATATGTGTCGGGAGTGCACTGTGTACAAAAGCCATGTGGGCGACGAGATGGTCCGCCTGGCGGACTCGTTCAAGCACATGCTTCATAGGTTAAAGGTCTTTGAGAAAGAGCTGCGGCAGTCCGAAGAAAAGTACAGGCTTCTTTTTGATACCAATCCAAACCCCATTTTTATCTTGGATCATAGAACCTTCAAGATTCTGGATGCCAATGCAAGGGCTGAAAGCTACTACGGTTATGCAAAAGACGAGCTTCTATCAAGACCCTTTTTGGAGCTCGGATACGAAGAAGAAGATGCCGAAGAGATTGTCTCGGATTTCAGGGCTGCTGTGGGCCAGCGGGCCATCTTTTCCCCCAAAAGGCGACATCGTAGAAGAGATGGGGGCTTGTCGTACATGAACATCCACGTGTGTCACGCACAGTACATGGGAGGAGATGCCCTTATTGCTACAACAACCGACGTTACGGAGAGCATACAGAAAGAGGCCCAGCTGACGCAGGCCAGCAAGATGGCGACCCTTGGTGAGATGGCAACCGGGGTGGCCCATGAACTGAACCAGCCCCTTAGTGCCATACAGATAGGGGCTGACTTTCTCCGCAATATGGCTAAGCTGGGCCAAGAGGTGCCTCGTGATGAGATGCTCCTGGTTTCAGATCAGATGGGAGAACAGGTAGCCCGCGCCGTTAGGATCATCAACCATCTCAGAGAATTCGGACGGAAGGCAGACACCCAACGAGAAAAGGTCGACATCAACGAACCGCTAAAGGGCGTGTTTACCCTGTTGAGCCAACAGTTGAAGTTGCGGGACATAGAAGTCGTCCTCAATTTGAAGGAAGACCTGCCCCCCATCATGGGTGACAGCAATAGGTTGGAGCAAGTTTTCATAGATCTCATCATAAACTCACGGGATGCCATGGAAGAAAAGCAGAAACAGGCAGGTGGCGCAAATGTCAAAAACACGCTGACTGTGCAGAGTTTTCAGGAAGACAGTCATGTGGTCGTGACCATCACCGATACAGGCACGGGAATCCCGAATGAGGCAAAAAGCAAAATTTTCGAGCCTTTCTTCACGACCAAGGAAGTGGGCAAGGGGACTGGTTTGGGCCTATCAATAAGTTACGGCATTGTGAAAGATTACAATGGCACAATCGAGGTAGAAAGCGAAGTGAACAAGGGCACCACCTTCAAGATAACATTTCCAGCCTGTGAAGCAGAGGAAAGCGGAGGCTAGGACTGTGTCCAAAATCTTGGTCATTGACGACGAAGAAAGCATCCGGCGCCTCCTAAGCATTGCGCTGACATACAAAGGCCATGAAGTGGTAACTGCTGCTGACGGCGCAAAGGGCATTGAAGTCTTTAAAGAATCAAAGCCTTCTATTGTCTTTACGGATATTAAGATGCCAGGCATGGACGGTCTCGAGGTCCTGAGACGAATAAAGGAAGCCGAACCCGATGCGCAAGTCATCGTCATCACCGGGCACGGTGACATGACATCAGCCATTAAGGCTCTTCAGCTTGAAGCCTCTGACTTCATCAACAAGCCCATTTCAGATGAAGCGCTTACCATTGCCATTAGGCGGGCTGAAAATATTCTATGGATGAAAAAGAAGCTCAGAGAGTACACCGACAATCTGGAACTCAAGGTCAAAGAGGCCACCGATGAGCTTCGCACAGCCCATGACTTTCAGAAGAACCTCATTGAAAGTTCCATCGATGGGATCATTGCCACGGATAGGGTGGGGACGGTTATCGTTTTCAATCAGGGAGCGGAACGGTTGTTGGGTTACGCTGCCGATGAAGTCATCGGGAAGATGGACATGAATAGGATATCCTCCCGAGCAATGGCTGCCTCCATGAAAGATGGACTGAGCACGGAAGCGTACGGAGGGTCGAACAGGCTTGTCAATTATGAAGGTTCTGTCACGTCGAAAAACGGTGAAGTAATTCCGGTGCGGGTTTCGGGAGCTGCCCTTTTTGAGGATGGTACGGCTGCGGGCGCTGTCTACTTTTTCCAGGATTTGCGCGAACTCAAACGTCTGGAGAAAGAACTGATCCAAAACGAAAGGCTTTCAGCCATCGGGCAAGCGGTAGCAGGAATGGGTCACTACATTAAGAACATATTGAACGGGCTTCAGGGCGGTGTTTATATCGTCAATCTAAGCCTGACAAAGGACAAGCCAGATCTTCTTCGCAAGGGTTGGGCAATGATTGATGGGAACATCAAGAAGATATCTGACCTGGTTATGAATATGCTCATGTATTCAAAAGAGCGTGAGCCAGACTGCACCTTGTGTTCGCCCAACGAGATAGCCAAAGAGGTAATCAACCTTATGAAAGACAAGGCCTCCCAGTCCAAAGTAAAGCTGACCACCGATTTGGATCAATCCATAGATGAATGTTACCTTGATCCGAACGGGCTTCACCGGTCTTTGCTGAACTTGGTCGGCAATGCCATAGATGCCTGTCTTCTTGACCCGGATGAAGACAAGGATTGGTCTGTCCTCATAAGAAGCCAGAAGGAAGACGGGGGGGTTAGATTTGATGTTGTTGATAATGGCATGGGCATGACCAAGGACATTCAAGACAAAGTCTTTGAGCGGTTCTTTTCAACCAAGGGTGGGAGGGGAACAGGCCTCGGATTGCTCGTGACGCGCGAGATCATTGAGAAGCACGGGGGCGTCATCTCTGTCGAATCAAATCCCGGCAGGGGCACGACCTTTACCATACAGCTCCCGGGCAAGCCTCCAGAAGAAGCAAAATAAGAAATACCCCGACCCCTCAAATAGTCCAGAGCCTACATGGCAGCATGGAGGAGGCGGGCGAAAGTTTTTAGTCGTTCTTAAGGTTTTAGGAACAGACCATGAACCCCACAAAGGAATCAGAAGGCATTCACATTCTGCTGGTTGAAGACGACAGACACGACAGGATAGCCTTCCGCCGTGCGTTCGAGAGGAGTAACATCTCCTGGAAGGTGACGGAGTGCGAGCGGGCCGAGGAAGCTTTGGAGCGACTGCGGGCCGATCCTCAATCCTTTGACTTGGTAGTGATTGACCATGGCTTGCCCGGTATGTCGGGGGCAGATTTGTATAAGATGCTACTCAGGGAAGAGGTCCGTCTGCCTGTGGTGCTTCTAACCGGAAGGGGCTCCGAAGAGCTTGCAGTCGAGGCCCTTAAAGCGGGTGTCGATGATTACATCATCAAGGATGCA
>JASFIH010000143.1:0-3940 GCA_050122775.1 Deltaproteobacteria bacterium | reverse complement strand
ATGGCCTTCAGAGTCAGCCACCAGCAAAGCATCCCGTGAAGTGATACGGCTCAGGCACGCTGCTTCCTGTCCAGCTTGAGAGGATTCAAACTGCAACAACCCGACAAGGCAGATGAGTATGACAATGGCAAGCTGGAAGAAGGCGCGCTGCCTGAAGCTGCACCTTATTGCTATGTTGGTTCTCATGAATATGTCCCGATGCGCCTTACAAGGCAACCACTACTCTTGCCAGCATGACCGTTGTTGAGCCTTTCAAAGGCTCGATCGGAGGCGTAATTCTCATCTGAAATAAAATCTCCGTTGAGAACAACGATAATCAAAATTGTGAAGGCGTGATCCCGGAGAGTCAAGCACAGATTGGCCAAATATGCAATTTCATGGCTATTGATGTGTATTCTGCATGGCAAAAGAACCTCAAGCTGTGGTTCGAAAAGCCTGAGCCACGCCTTTTTGACGAAGAAACATGGGTTTGCTATTGTAGGATTGTTATGCACCAAAGCAGCATGACGCATCGTTGACACAGCTTTGTCTGTTGGGCACGCTCTGTTCGTTTTGAAAGCCTTTGTGGGTTCGCCGGTGACCAATCTTGCGGGCCACTCGGCTTTTCCAGGGAGCGGCAAAGCTCTCGATACAAAGCCAGCCGCGATGACAAGAAGCGCTCGTTACAGCCGACCCCGTGTTTAAGATGGCCAGAAAGGGAACTGCCCAAATCAAACGTGTAATCTTGGTCTCAACACCATGGCCTCTTTACAGCCGTCCCTCCGTTCAACTGGGGACTCTCAAGGCCTATCTAAAACAAGAGGCGCCAGAGTTGGAAGTGCATGCCCTTCACGCATATCTGAAAGTGGCCGCCTCTGTTGGATACCAATTGTACCGGAGCATATCTGAGAGGTCTTGGCTGGCAGAAACGATATATGCTGCCCTCCTGTATCCTGAACGAAGACCGAAGATCGAGCCGCTTTTTCAGCGCGAGGCCAGAGGCAAGGTCCACCTTCGCAGCGTTGACTTCCACTCTCTGATTTCAAGAGTCAGAGACATGTCCCAGGATCTGATGAACAGTGTGAAATGGGAGACGTACCAGCTTGCTGGGTTTTCAATATGTCTTTGTCAACTGACCTCTTCGCTCTATTTCATCACCCGCATCAAAAAGGCCTTTCCGCATCTGACTGTTGTAGCGGGTGGCTCCATACTCGCCACTGATGCTATTCCCACGTTGCTCAACACGTTTCCGGAAATCGATTACGTAATCAATGGCGAGGGTGAGCTTCCACTGAGTCAGTTGATTCATCACCTCAGAGATTCTCACGGCCACAAGGATGTACCGCCGATCCCGGGGGTTTTCACACGAACTGCGGAAAGAAAAAGTGCATCACCCTGCTTCAACCAGCTGGAGTCTCTCAAGCATCTTCCCCCGCCTGACTACGATGATTACTTTCACCTTCTCAAGACACTCGGATCAGAAAAGGCCTTCTTCCCGACCCTTCCGGCCGAAATATCCCGGGGCTGCTGGTGGCGCCGGCAGCGCAGAGCCGCTAAGAATGCGGGCTGTGCCTTCTGCAACCTCAACCTCCAGTGGCAGGGCTACAGGTCAAAGGAGCCAAAGCAGGTGGTGTCAGAGGTTGACCTCTTGACGACCAAATATAGAAGCCTTTCGGTGGCCTTTACGGACAATCTGCTTCCAATGAAGACGTCTCGATCGGTTTTTCAAGGGCTGGGCAGATTGAAAAAAGACTTTCGTCTCTTTGGGGAGATCCGTGCTTCTACAACGAGGCGCGTGCTGGAGGCCTTGCGGGACGCAGGCATGAATGAAGTTCAGATCGGTGTCGAGGCCCTCAGCACGCGGCTGCTGGGGAGACTCAAGAAGGGCACCACGGCCATCCAAAACCTGGAGATTATGAAACACTGCGAAGAACTCGGCATAGCAAACGTTTCTAACCTCATACTCCACTTCCCGGGAAGCGACCAACAGGACGTGGATGAGACACTGTGGTGTCTGGAGTTCGCTTTGCCTTTTCGTCCGCTCAGGTTTGTCCACTTCTGGCTGGGCATCGGAAGCCCTGTGTGGCAACATCCCCAGGCGTACGGGCTGAAGGCAGTTTTCAACCATCCAAACTACGCCGTCATATTCCCGCCGCATATCTCTCGCTCCATGTCATTTATGATTCAGGGCTATCGCGGCGACCTGTTGCATCAGAGGAAGTTGTGGCAGCCGGTAAAAGAAAAAGTCAGGGCATGGAAGAAGGCTTATGCGGAAATGCACAAAGGTGCCTCACGCACACCTATCCTCAGCTTCCGCGACGGTCGGGATTTTTTGATTGTCCGTCAAGATCGCCCGGGTGCGGACGCCCTGACGCATCGTCTGGCAGGGACATCCAGGGCCCTTTACCTCTTCTGTCAGAAGCATCGCTCGCGTAAACGCATCCTGGGACATTTTTCAAATGTCGCTGGGGATAGAATTGTCCCTTTTTTAAAGATGATGGTAGACAAAAGGCTCATGTTTGAAGAAAATGGAAGATACTTGAGTCTAGCCGTGCCAGTGAGGCCAACAAAACTCTGAGGACAAGCCGATGAGCAAGCACATGCAGCTAACCGTTCGCGTTCTGCCTTATTACAAGAAGGGTTTGAAAGAGGTCTATCCCAGGATTGCTCGTCACTTGGGTTACCTGGACGAGACGTGGGTGGACGAGAATCCCTCGCTCCTTGAAATCGTCAAAAGGTTAGACAAACTCCTCTATCAGCTCGAGGGCGATCCGCCCTTCAGAGAGCTTCTTCTCCAGCACAAATCCACCCTGCACAAGTTCTTTGAGGAGATCGAGGGACATATTGCCGACTGGCAGTTGTCACAAGCGGATCAGCTGCTCTATCGAATCGAGGACATTTTTGACGATATAGAATCGGAGATAGGCAGGATAAAACCATAACAACTACCCACACTATTCCTTTGGCTCAGCAATGGTGCTATCGCGCAGCAGGAACCTCGGGCCTTGCGTGTGATAAGCGGCATTGCCAACCATCTCGAGCACTTTGGCCCCTTCCACAAAGCTATATCCCGCTGCCTTCGCTCCCACTACCTTGTTTCGATTCAACTTCAGCGCGGTCGAACCATTGACGGCTATGGCGGGGGCCGCCGTCTCTGACACGATATTTTCTTCGATGATTCCTACGGCCCCCTCTGAGAGTCCGATGCCCACGCTCTCGGTGTCATAGACGAAATTGGAGAGAAAACGTACAGGGGTCTCCTCTGATCCACCACCGCTGGAGGAAATCGCTGGCCGGCTGTTTCCGTTGCGGTACACAACGTTTTTCATAACGGTCGGATGTGTCGGGCGATCTATTCCGTGTGCACCCTGAGGCTCACCCACCCCGCAGAGGATTCCGCCGCCAGGGTTGTCATGCACGATGTTGCCTATGACCGTTGGCGCGGCACCATGCTTGGCCCCCATTCCAGGTGAGGGCTTATGACCCAGCCCCGAGTCATCATTGAGGAAGACCTCGTTGCCCAGGATGTATGGCGCGGAAAAATGATTGCATCCTATACCCAACCCGATATTATCACGGATGATATTGTTGTAGATCACGCCCTCTGCCCTGTAATCCACATTTGCCCACCGGAAATCCCGCGCTGAGATTTTCCTGTCCTGATCCGCATACACGACGTGACTTCCGATCCCCGTACTCCCGTTGTTTCGCACGTAGCAATTCATAATGACCGGGCTGGCGCCCCGCAAGTTAAGGCCGTGTGCGTGCCCGGGGACGTGGTGGTCTATTTCGGGCAGATTCTGGATGGTGAAGCCATCCACAATCGTGTTGCGACCAACACCCGCATTGAAATCAATCATACCATGCTGTGACGCCTTGCCCTTGGAACCGTCGATGGTCGTCCGAAGCGTGCGGCGGGGAAGCTTCAACCTTGCACCCTCTACAGTCTCCAACGCATCGC
>JASFIH010000142.1:0-3969 GCA_050122775.1 Deltaproteobacteria bacterium | reverse complement strand
TCGCCGGCTACATCGGATACGAAGGGTGTCAGTGGATCGAGGGCCTCCCATCCCCTGGAAGAAGGGACAAACCGAATCCCGACGTCTATCTTGCAGCCTATCCCCAGTTTCTCGTCTTTGATCATATCAGAAAGGCCTGGTTCTCATGGCACAGAGAGGGGCTTGCCGCATTGCCGAGGTCAAGCGCGAAAGCCCGCCAAAGCGGTCAAAGCAAAATCATTGGCTTCAATCAAACCAAGGCCACCTATCTCAGGAATGTTGAACGCATCCTCGAACATATAAAGGCGGGAGATGTCTACCAGATCAACTACACCCAAAGGGTCTATTTCACGTGCCCCGGCGACCTGTTTGACCTATACCTTCGCTTGAAACAGGTTCAGCCCGTTGCCTATGCAGCTTTCATCAACCTGGGTAACGGTGCGGTCATTTCGGGTAGCCCGGAACTCTTCCTGCGCCTCAGGCAAAAAACTGTCTTGAGCAAGCCGATGAAGGGAACGCGAAAGAGGTCTCCGGAACCGAGGATGGACAGGAGGTTGCGGCGAGAACTGAGGCAGAGTCAAAAGGACCGGGCAGAAAATGTAATGATCGTGGACCTGATGAGAAATGACATAGGGCGGTTTTGCGAATATGGATCGGTGAGGGTCCCCAGGCTGTATGTGGTTGAAGGTTATGATACGGTTTATCAGATGGTTTCCTACGTAAGTGGCACGGTCAGAAATAGTACCCGGATTCCTGACGTGATCCGCGCGACTTTTCCGCCAGGTTCCATCACGGGAGCCCCCAAGAAGAGGGCCATGGAAATCATCTATCAACTGGAGCCCCACCAGCGAGGAGTGTACTGCGGGGCGATAGGCTATTTCTTTCAGGACCAGATGGTGCTCAATGTGGCCATTCGGACCCTTGAACTCTGGGATGGCACGGGTGTCCTGGGAGTGGGAGGCGGCATTGTGGCAGACTCAGACCCAGAACTGGAATACGAAGAGAGTATTCTCAAGGCCAAGGCTTCCATGATGGCCCTTGGCATTGATTGGTGAGGAAAGCGCAGTCTCTTGCAATGGGGCATTGTGTGTCTTAGGTTTTGGTTGTGAGCTCTGTATGGGACGCAGGGCCGTCAAGCGCTGAGCCTGGGTATGGCATTTGTGGTACAGAGGTTGCACTAACCGTCGCAACCCGGATGGCTGGGTATCAAAGCAACGCCTTGAAAGGTCACTGAGAATTCAACATGAACAGGATCTTAACTACCTGCCCATTTTGCGCCTGCGGGTGCAACCTGTATCTTGAGGTAGAGGCCGAGAAGATCGTTGGGGTGACTCCCAGCAGAGAGCATCCCATTGCCCGAGGAAATCTTTGTCTCAAGGGTTGGAGCAGCTTTGAGTTTGTGCATCACAAAGATCGCCTTCAACATCCAATGATCCGAAAGAACGGGGCGCTCGTGGAGGTGAGCTGGAAGGAGGCACTGGGCCTCATTGCACGCAGGCTGTCTGAAATTAGGAAGGAATACGGAGCGCAGTCTTTGGGGGTTCTGTCTTCTGCCAAGTGCACCAATGAAGAAAACTACCTGCTTATGAAGTTTGCACGATCCGTGTTAAAGACCAACAACGTGGACCACTGTGCCCGACTGTGTCATAGTCCAAGTGTTATTGGCTTGAACAACGCCTTCGGTTCGGGAGCCATGACAAACTCCATATTGGAGCTTTCAGGTGCAGAAGTTGTCCTGGTTACTGGTTCCAACACCACGGAACAGCATCCTCAGATAGCCCGGTTCATCTTTGATGCCTTGGCAAAAGGTGCCAAGCTGATTGTTGTTGACCCGCGGCGAATTCCTCTCAGCAGATTCGCTGACGTGTATCTGCAACCCCGCCTGGGCACAGACGTCATATGGCTCAACGGAATGATGAAGCTTATCTTGGAGGAAGGGCTTGTCGATGACACCTTTATCAAGATGCGTACGGAGAACTTCGAGGCGTTCAGCGAAGCTCTGGACATGTTTGATTTGCAGCAGGTGGAAGCCATCAGCGGTATCTCGCTGGACAAGTTGAGGCGAGCAGCCCGGATGTATGCAAGCGTCAGGCGCGCCATGATTATCTACTCTATGGGGATTACCCAGCACATCTCTGGAACGGACAATGTGCAATCCATAGCAAATCTAGCCATGCTGACTGGCCATGTTGAGCAAGAGTTTACTGGGGTTGGGCCCCTGCGGGGTCAGAACAATGTTCAGGGGGCCTGCGACATGGGAGCGCTCCCTGGGACTCTGTCGGGGTATCAAAGTGTCGCCGACGAGGGCATCAGAAAGAAATTTGAACGCGCATGGAAGACAACCCTCCCGACCGCTCCAGGCCTTACTGCCATTGACATGTTTCACGGTGAGGCCGACAACAGGATTCGCGGGATGTTCATCATGGGAGAAAACCCAGCTTTAAGTCACCCTGATCTCAAAATGACGCGTGCCGCTTTGGCGAAATTGGAGTTTCTAGCAGTAGCAGATATCTTCTTGACAGAGACGGCCGAGTTTGCAGACGTCGTCCTGCCGGCAGCCTGTTTTGCCGAAAAGGATGGCACGGTCACGAGCACTGAACGCCGCATTCAGAGAGTCCGCAAGGCAATTCCACCTTCGGGTGAAAGCAAACCAGATTGGCAAATCATATGCGAGCTCGCTTCTCACATGGATTACTCCATGGACTATGACTCTCCGGCTGAAATCATGGAAGAGATCGCTTTGCTGACTCCCATATACGGTGGGGTATTCTACGACAGGTTGGAAAAGGGATGGGGGTTGTTTTGGCCATGTCCTAACAGAGACCATCCGGGTACACCTTTCCTCCACAAAGGTTCCTTTGTGCGAGGGAAAGGCCGTTTTGAATACATGCCTTACAAAGCCCCTGCGGAAATGCCGGATGAGGAGTATCCGTTTTACCTGACCACCGGACGGATATCTGAACACTGGCATACAGGGAGTATGAGCAGGCGAATTACGGCACTCTCAAGGGAACGGCCGGAGGCATTTGTTGAAATCAATCCGAGGGATGCAAAGCGTTTGGGAGTGGCCAACAGAAAACCTGTTCGCGTGGTTTCAAGACGCGGTGAGATAACGTTGACCGCCCGTTTTACAGAGGAGGTCCCCGAACAGGTGTTGTATATTCCTTTTCATTTCACAGAAGCTCCGGTCAACATGCTCACCCACGCCCAGTGCGATCCGGAGGCGAAAATTCCTGAGTTCAAAGTCTGCGCAGTAAGATTGGAAAGGGTGCAATGATGTCAGATGCGGTCATTCTGAACAAGGAACACCTGACGAGTTTCTTGCGCAAGATTGCAAAAGAGCATGAGTTGCTTGCTCCGGTGAAGAATGCTCATGGTGATACAGTGTTTGATAGCATCACCTCTGTAGACGACGCTTCTCTTGATTTGAAGAGCAAGCCTGTGATGCCTCCTAAGAACCTCTTCTTGCCCCGTACCGAGCTATTGTTCAAGTACGCGCGGGAAGGGGGAAAATATCGATTCCAAGAAGTCCTCCCAGACGTGGATAGGGTCTTGTTTGGTTTGCGCTCCTGTGATTTGTGGGCCATCCTCTTTCTTGATGTCGTTTTTCAGGAAGACTACAAGGATCGATATTATTTGAACAGAAGAAGCAATACCATCTTGATCAATGTGGGGTGTCGAGAACCGATGAAAAGTTGTTTCTGCAAGAGTGCCAAGAGCGGTCCCTTTCTGGTGCAGGGATACGACCTGCAGTTTACAGACTTGGGGAACCGGTTCTTTATTGAAATTGGGCGCCCTAAAGGGAAAGAGTTGGTTGAAAAGTGGAGTTACTTCTTTGAGCCTGCGACCCAAAAAGACAGAGATGAACAGTACGAAGTTGTATTGGAGGCAGAAAGCGCATTTGGCCAGATCGTTGACTTTGATACAGCAACGTCCCGACTCATCAATGATGAAGTGGAAGAAGCGTTGTGGGAGGAACTTGGCAACCGT
>JASFIH010000141.1:0-3982 GCA_050122775.1 Deltaproteobacteria bacterium | reverse complement strand
CTTGAAGCCTTTGGTAATAAGGTGATTCCCGAGATCCCATGAAATCATACCGCCTGGTCAAACCGTACTTCGTTGAGAAGAGGTATGTTATCGCGCTTGGCCTTTTCTCTCTGCTCCTGGTTGATATGCTTCAGCTCTTTATTCCACGTATCATCAAGTGGGCAGTGGACGATCTAGCCGTCTGTTGCTCGACAAAGACAAATCTCCTGCGTTACGCCTTTTACATTGTGGGCGTGGCTGCGCTCATCGGCATCTTTCGGTTTATCTGGCGCAGGTGTCTGATTGGAACATCGTGGCGCGTGGAGGAGGGGATACGCAACCGCCTCTTTTTTCACATCCAGACGCTTTCAGCAGCCTATTTTAACCAGACAAGAACAGGAGACCTGATGGCTCATGCCACCAATGATGTGATGCATGTGCGCATGGCCGTTGGCATGGGGATGGTCGCCTTGACAGATGCCGTTGTTCTTGGTGTGGCTGCTATTTGTTTCATGCTTTACATCAACGTGACCCTGACAGTCATTGCTTTGCTGCCTATGCCGATTATTGCCGTGTTGGCCCGCGTTTTAAGCCGTCGCATGCACCATCTCTACAGAGATGTCCAGGCATCCTTCGCGCAGATGACCGAGGTCATCCGGGAGCGTTTTGCTGGCATCCGCATGGTCAAAGCTTACAATCGAGAGGCAGTGGAAGCCGAGACACTTTCGAAGTCCTCCAAGGAATATTGGGGCAAGAATCTCCGGCTGGTGCGGATCACCGGCTTTTTCTTTCCGGGCATGATGTTCTTTTCCAATGTCAGCCTGGCCCTGGTGTTATATCTGGGTGGGCAACAGACAATTGGTTTTACAATCACGCCAGGCGACTTTGTGGCCTTCATCAGCTACATCGGTTTGCTCACCTGGCCCATGATGGCGATGGGATGGGTTGTTAATCTGATCCAGCGGGGCGCAGCCTCTCTCGATAGAATAGGCGTAATTCTGCAGACCAGACCTGACATTGTCAGCCCTGAAAAGCCAAGCCTTATGGGACGTCTCAGAGGGGACATTGTCTTTGATCAGGTGAGTTTCAGATATAGGCCAGAGCAGCCCCCTGTCCTGTCGAAGATCTCGCTTTCATTGGCAGCTGGCCAAACCCTTGGGATAGTCGGGCCAACAGGAAGCGGCAAGACCACACTGTGTCATCTGGTTTCACGCGTGTTTGATCCGTCAGAGGGGAGGGTCCTTATTGACGGAGTCGATGTCCGCCACACGGCTCTTGAAACTCTCCGCTCCCACGTGGCGGTGGTGCCGCAGGATGCCTTCGTGTTTTCTGGGACAGTTCGGGACAACCTTTGTTTCAGTAAAGATGATGCCTCTGATGAAGAGATTGGTCGGGCAGCCCGTGCTGCCCAGCTGTATGATACTGTCATGCGGTTTCCTCATCAATTCGATACACCCATCGGTGAAAGAGGGGTCACGCTTTCGGGCGGCCAGAAGCAGCGTCTCGCGCTGGCAAGGGCTCTCCTTATCTCAACGCCGATTCTCATTTTGGACGATCCTGTGAGCCAGGTGGACACAGAGACCGCGGCGGCAATTTTGGAGAACATCCGTGGACACACCACGAAGCGCACGTCCCTGATCGTTTCCCACAGGTTGAGCCATGTGCGACACGCCGATCTGATCATTGTGCTAGACAGGGGCCGCATAACCGAGACTGGCACCCATGGTGAACTCATGGCGTTGGGGGGTTATTACTCCAAGCTTTATCGGTGGCAGGAAATAGAGGAAGAGTTGGAAGCTGTGAATCGTGACTCGTGAACCGCAAGGCGCGCTTTGCACAACCTCTTTCCACTTACGTATATGAACCTTTTGACCCTCCTATGGACTTGCTCACTAAATCCTGACACGTAGTGAAGCTTTGCGCTAAACTCGGCCCAAGGGCCTCAATCAGTTCAGGATTTGCCCACTTGCGTGGGCCGCTTGCTTCGCCTAGGAGGGTGCCCCCAAAGATTGAAGATTGTCGTTTCAAGAGGTTAAGCTCTCATAGAGAACCCTATGCGCCGCGACTACGGATATTTTGAAGAAGATCAACTGGGCAAGCCTTACGACGTGCGACTCATGAGAAGGCTTTTCCCATTCGTTCGCCCGTATGGCCTGTTGTTCCTGCTGTCTATCGGGCTTGTCACGGCGATTACGTTGCTAGACCTGGCACTCCCTTATCTTACCAAGGTAGCCATTGATCGCTATATTGTGCAGGATATTGGGGACGAGGGCCGCCAGGGGCCTCAGCAGCGGCGGCTCTACGTCGCTGACATGAAAAGCCCGGACATTGCGAGGGTGGTTCGCCGGTACCCGCTACTGTTTAAGGTCGAATGGCCCGAGGCGAGGATTCAGTATGAAGATCTCGCCAAGCTCGACAAGAAAGACCTGGTGGATCTTCGAAGCCAAGACTACGCGGGAGTGACCCGCATTGCGCTGATCTTCCTGGGCGTCATTCTTTGCCATTTCGCATTCAGCTTTGGGCACGTGATCATCATGGAATATGCCGGACAAGCCATCATGCACGATCTTCGGCTCACCCTGTTCAGGCACATCCAGGGGCTTTCTGTGGCATTTTTCACGAGAAATCCGGTGGGCAGGTTGGTAACTCGCACAACAAGTGATGTCCAGAACATGCACGAGTTCTGCACATCCATTATTACCGTCCTTTTCAAGGACATCTTTCTTGTGCTTGGTATTACTGTGGTGCTTCTTGTGATGAACTGGCAGCTGGCCCTGATCTGTTTTCTCATAGTTCCTCTGATCTTCATTGCCACGTCTTATTTCAGTCGTCTGGCAAGGGATGCCTTTCGGGAACTCAGGGTGAAAATTGCCGAGATCAACACGAGACTTCAAGAGACAATTGATGGCGTGCGCATTATCCAGTATTTCTTGCAGGAGAGAAGAAACTACGAACGCTTTCGCAAGCTCAACCACGAAAACTACCTGGCAGGCATGCGCCAGATAAACATATTTGCCGTGTTCATGCCGGCCATCGAAGTGTTGAGCTCGGTGACAACAGCGCTGGTCATTTGGTACGGAGGTGGACGTGTGCTGGCCGAGATCCTGAGCCTTGGGACGCTGGTTGCATTTATCTCTTACATGAGGATGTTCTTTCGCCCCATTCGGGATATTGCAGAAAAGTACAACATCATGCAGTCTGCCATGGCTTCAACGGAGCGCATTTTTCTTCTCCTTGACACGCAGGATCGAATTCCCGAGCCCACGGTGCCTGCGCAGATACCAGCAAAAGAGGCCGATGTCTGCTTTGAGAACGTCTGGTTTTCCTATGTGGAAGGTGAGTGGGTGCTCAAAGATGTTTCCCTGATGGTGCCGCACGGCCAGACGGTAGCAATCGTGGGACCAACCGGGGCGGGTAAATCGAGCCTGATTCAACTTCTCGAACGGTTCTACGATCCAGACAAGGGACAGATAACACTCGGCGGCGTCGACATTCGCCAGCTTCCGATAGCCCGACTGCGTGCCCGTACAGCCCTGATTACTCAGGACGTCTTCCTGTTTGCAGACACCATACAAAAAAACATCACGCAGGGAAACCCAGCCCTGTCGCCCGAGCGTCTTGGGGATATCATTGCTGCGTCGAACATGGCAAGGTTGATTCAAGGGCTTCCTGAGGGGCTCGACACGATGCTCACGGAGGGGGGGCGCACCCTGTCAAGCGGTGAGCGTCAGTTGGTTGCTTTTGCCCGGGCGCTGGCCCGGAATCCGGAGATCCTGATTCTTGACGAGGCCACCTCCAGTGTGGATACGGAGACGGAACGCCTAATTCAGGAGGCCACGGTGAGGCTGATGCAGGATCGCACGGCCATTGTGGTAGCCCACCGCCTTTCCACCATTCGGCATGCAGACCGCATCATTGTCCTTCACAGGGGACGTGTCAGAGAAGTGGGTACCCACGATGAGCTGATGGCTAAGAAAGGCTTATACCATCAGTTGTACCACTG
>JASFIH010000140.1:0-4019 GCA_050122775.1 Deltaproteobacteria bacterium | reverse complement strand
AGGGAAGACAAATCCCCCATGCTGGCTAGCCATTTCCAGAATCTTCTGATTGGAAGGGATGTCTTGGCCGACCGCCACAATACCTAACACGGCCGCTTGCTTTGCCTCTTCAATGGCCGCCCCTGGGTCTGGCAATTCATCCAGATGGGCGTGGGTGTCTATTGCCGGGTATGATTCTTCCATGCGCTGTTCTTGATAAATTGGTAATAGGTTATGCGACTGGTGGCAAGGTACGACACCGCAGCGTGGTGATTTTGCGGAGCCGTCATGCTTCGTAAATGTAGATATGTTCTATCCCCGGCTTAAGAAAAAAGGCACTCAACTCAACCTTCTTCTTGTTTGGGGAAAAACTGATTACAACCTTCTTTTCGCAAGCCACGCGCTCCAGACTCTTTATACTGGCTAACTCAATGGTCGGGTTGCTACAAAAAGCAATCTCTACGGCGTGATCCTCCTTGACGCCTACGATATCGACAGGACCCTCCGGGTAACGCGGGTTGCGAAATGCGGGTACAGGCTGCAGATTCTTTTCGATCAACCATGCGTGCAGCACACACCGAATGGTCTCCTTGACAACGGCATCTCGAATATACCCTTTTGGAATGGACCTGATAGCTGCCAGTATTTTCCTTCTGAGCTCTTGTTCCATAGTTTCCTCAGTCCAAGATGGTCCTTGACCGTTTCTTAGAAATCAATTACTCATTTTCTGAGACATCACCAATTTTGCATCATTACCCAAGAGGTGATCAACGGTCAACCCGTAATTGTGTGTAGGCGTTGAGTCATCAACTTTATCAGACCCTGGAATTTGACAAGGTTCTTGACGACCTCGCCAGAAGAGCGCGTTCTTCGCTTGGCGCCGAGCGTCTCAAGCATCTTAGACCGCTTCCGGACCCTGAGCAAGTTCGCAAGAGCCTCGGAAGAATCTCCGAGCTCCGGACGTTCTTGGACTCAGGTGGGCTTTTTCCGATAACTACCTTTCAGGACATAGGTCGATACCTTGAGCTTGCTGCGGCGGAAGGGAGTTATCTTGAGCCAGACGCCTTTGGTCACATTCATCAGGTTCTGATCCTCACGGAGAGATTGCATCATCTTCTTTCTCAAAACCGATCGGATTTTCCCCTTCTTCAAGAGGTCGGCGCGCCCCTCACCCCCAATCCTTCATTGGTGCAGGCGATTGGGAAGTGCATTGATTTGAAATCCTCTGCGATTCTCGACCACGCAAGCTCCAGCCTGGCTGGCATTCGCCGCAAGATAGCCGTGGCACGCGAGCGGCTGCGTAAGGACCTGGAAGCCGTACTCGACAGACTGTGGCACGCGGGCGTCCTACAGGACCGGCTCATTACCATGAGGCAGGGTCGGTGGGTGCTTCCCGTGAAAGAAACGCACCGGCACCGTATAAAGGGGGTACTGCATGACCAGTCGGCAAGTGGGGTCACCCTTTTCATAGAGCCGATTGAAATCCTTGAGCTGAACAATCAGGTGCGTCGACTCGAAGCTGACGAGCGCCAGGAGATAGAGCGGATACTCCGCCGTCTTACAGATCTTGTTCGCGTAAACCGGGCTGGCCTTAAAGGGAATCTTGACGTGCTTGTTGCAATCGACTGCATTCATGCCATGGTATTGACGTCCATGGCCATGCATCAACACGAGCCGGCTGTTGACATACAAGGGCGGCTCAAGATCAAGAACGGACAACATCCCTTGCTTTTGATGAAAGCAAATGGGCAGTATCCGGTGGTTCCCTTAGACCTCGCAATCGGTGAGGACTTTAACACCCTGGTAATCACGGGACCTAATGCGGGCGGAAAGACGGTGGCGCTCAAGACCGTGGGACTCCTGGCTTTGATGGTCTCCTGCGGTCTTCACATTCCGGCAGATCCGGATTCGCAGGTGCCTATTTTTGGACAGATCTTTGCCCATGTGGGGGACGCACAGTCTATTGAAATGGATCTTTCAACCTTTTCTGCCCACGTGACCGACATCAAGAGAGTGGTGGACGAATCAGCGCCCGGAGACCTGGTACTGATTGATGAGGTCGGAACTGGAACCGATCCCCAGGAAGGGGTGGCTCTTGCCATGGCGGTGCTTGAGGCCCTCACCGGCAAGGGCGTTCTCACAATAGTGACCACGCATCATGGAACCTTGAAGGCATTTGCACACCAGACGCCCGGCATGGCAAACGGCTCAATGGCTTTTGACACCGAGCACCTCACGCCCACCTACAAGTTTATTCCCGACCTTCCTGGCTCCAGTTATGCCCTTGAAATCGCAAAGCGCATGGGGCTCAGGGATGACATCATTGCACGCTCCAGATCTCTCATGGGTGATCAGGCCCATCGGCTGGAAGATCTCATCCAGGGACTGCAGGATCACATCATGCAGAACGAACAGTTGGAAGAGGACTTGAAGACGCAAAAGCGCGTTTTGGAGGAATTGACCGCACACTACCAACAAGAGAAAGACCGTCTCGCACGTGAAGCAAAGCAGTTGCACCGCAAGGCGGCCGAAGAAGCCGAACGTATTATAGGCCGGGCCAATGCTGCTGTGGAAAAGGCAATACAGACGATAAAGGAGAAACAAGCCAGCCGCGAGGCCATCTCCCAAGCCAAAGCCATTGTCCAGGAACAGAGAGAGGGCCTGAAAAAAGAGCTTGAGGCCGCTTCATGGGAAGAAGACTCTGGGCAGGATGAACAAGTCATGGACGCCAAAGCGGTTAGCTCAGGTAATCGCGTCTACTGGAGGCGCGGGGGAATAGTGGCACACGTGCTCTCTGGTGAAGATGCGACCGGTCATGTGCTCATTGCCAGGGGCAACCTTAAGATAAGGGTGCCGAAAGCAGAATTGGCCCCTGTCAAAGGCCAGGAAACGACTGCACCTGACCACTACCCACATGTTTCGGTACCTTCTCCGGAAACAGTTCAAACTGAGATCGACATTCGTGGCATGCAGGTGGAGGAAGCCTTGGAAGCTGTGGACAGGTTCGTGAACGATGCACTCCTGGCGGGTTTAATGGAGGTGCGCGTTATCCATGGCGTAGGGACAGGGGCCCTGCGAAAGAACGTCATTCCTTTCTTGAAGCAGCATCCCTTGGTCCAGATGACCCTGCCGGGCGGTCCATACCAAAAGAACCTGGGTGTCACCGTGGTGAGAGTCGTTGCAAAATAGCATCACCCGGCCGCGAGAAAGCTGCGGTTGCCTCCCCGTTTTTTTGCCCCATACATGGCCTGATCGGCCCTCTTCACAAAGGCTGCCAGGTTCTCGTCTGGTTGGTATTGGACAACCCCGATACTCAAGGTAGTAGCAATCCCCGGGTCTTTCGACAAGCCCCCATGTTTGGCGGGAAAGTCCAATCTGATCCTCTCAGCCACGTTCCGGGCCTCCGTGCCATGGGTTTGAGGCAACAATACGATGAACTCATCGCCACCGTATCGGTAAGCCGTATCGCTCGTACGGAGACAGTTTCGAATCACCTCACCCAACTTTATCAAAATCTGATCTCCTTCCAGATGACCCAGCGTATCATTGTATTCTTTGAAGTGGTCCACATCCAGGAGCAAAATGGATAGAGGATTTCTATAACGTAAGGCCCGATCAATCTCTTGCTGCAGTTGCGTATAGAAATGCCTCATATTGTAAAGCCCAGTGAGGCTGTCTGTGATGGTCAGCTCACGAAGCTTTTCTTCCATCTTCTTTCTTTGGGCAATAAGGGTGCGTTCTCTCAGCACCCGCTTGAGCCGGACAATCAACTCCTGCACCCTTATGGGCTTGAGTATGAATTCACTTGCACCCTTTTCAATCGCCTCTTCATACTGGAAGTCTTTGCCGTAGCCCGTGATGATGATGACATCCGTGTCATAGTTTTCCTTCACAGTCTTCGTCAGCTCGAAACCATCAATGCCGGGCAGCTTTATATCAGCTATGACGAGATCGACACGCTTTTCTTCCAGGATCTTTAAGGCCTCATCGCCGCTGGCAGACGTCCAGCATGTGTAGCCAGCGGTCCGGATCGCCTCCTG
>JASFIH010000139.1:0-4057 GCA_050122775.1 Deltaproteobacteria bacterium | reverse complement strand
CCGCAAGGCGGGACGCGTTTTTGCATTTTGGCGGAGCGAGTCTTTAGAAGGCTCAACCATGGTCAAACCGGCGAGAGCGGAGGCGTGCTCCCTCAGACCCATCGGAACATATTCTTGAGAACGACTATAAGGGAAAAGGTGATGACGCAGCGGCAGTTGTTGGTTATTGCTACACGTAACCCCGGAAAGACGAGAGAGCTTCAGGAGCTCTTGAGCGGCTTCCCGGTGGAAATAAGAAACTTGGATGATTTTGGTCAGATCCCTCCTATCGACGAGGATGGATCAACCTTTGATCAAAATGCATACAAAAAGTCTTCTTTTACAGCCAAGATCCTTGGATTGCCCACCCTTGCCGACGACAGTGGTCTTGAAGTGGATGCGTTAGGCGGTGCTCCAGGAGTCCATTCAGCTCGTTATGCAGGGCTGAACGCCACCGACGCTGAAAATAATGCCAAGCTGTTGCTTCACATGCAGCACAAGACCAACCGGGCCGCAACCTTCGTCTGTGTGATTTCTATTGCAGTTCCCTCTGGACTGGCTCTTACATATGAGGGCCGGTGTGAAGGGCTTATCGTCGAGGCACCTGCTGGGGAGAACGGCTTTGGTTATGACCCCGTATTCTTTTACCCCCCGCTTGGCAGAACGTTCGCCCAGCTTTCCTCTGAGGAAAAGAACTGCATCAGCCACCGTGGCAGAGCGTTGGCAGAGCTCAAAGAAGAGTTTGACAAGGTTTTGACCTGGCTTCACCAGAAGCTCTGAGATTCGTCACAGACTTTTCTGTTGACACGCAGGGAAAACTGTCTTTTAGTTCTTCTTGACACCTTGCACAACGTCTTTTCACTTATGTATATGAAGTATTTTTGAGGATCAGTATGGTTGCCCTGAATGAGCAATCACAGGGAAGGCAACTGCGTAATCTTTGGAGGAAGATGTCATGGAACGAAGGCGAGTCGTGATCACAGGGCTAGGTGCCATTACCCCCATTGGATGCGGAACCGACAGATTCTGGAATGCACTCATGGAAGGCAAGTCGGGTGTGGATCTTGTGACACGATTTGACACCTCTAATTTCAAGACCAAGATAGGTGCTGAGATAAGGGATTTTGATCCGCAAGATTATGGCATCACCTCTAAAGATGCCAAGAGAATGGACCTGTTTACCCAGTATGGGGTCGCCGCAGCCTCGCTTGCCATCCAAGATGCCGGTCTCGAATTGGCTGAATATAATGATCGGATAGGAACCATCATCGGGACGGGGATCGGCGGTTTGATGACACTTGAAGAAGAGAAGAGAAAACTCGTCGAAACCAAGAATCCCTCAAGAGTCAGTCCATTTCTCATTACCATGATGATGCCCAATGCGATCAATGCCTACGTGAGCATTATGCATAAGCTGACCGGGACAAGCCCGTGCCCAGCCAATGCCTGTGCGACGGGCTCATATGCCTTGATATATGCTTGCAAGGATATTGCGCTGGGAGACTTCGACGTCATCATAAGCGGAGGAAGTGAGGCAATTCTGACAGAGATGGCGGCAAGTTCGTTTGCCAATATGAAGGCACTGTCCCGTGACAACGACAATCCGAAGGGTGCATGCCGGCCTTTTGACAAGAACAGAAATGGCTTTGTCATTGGGGAAGGCGCGGGAGTCATGGTCCTTGAAAGTCTCGAGCATGCCCTCAATAGAAACGCCAGGATCTATGCAGAAATTGTGGGATATGCCACCAACACCGATGCCTATCACATCACGGCTCCCGATCCAGGAGCCAGAATGGTGAAAAAGGCCATGACTGACTCCATTAAAATGGCCGGTCTTGAGCCGAGGGACGTTGACTACATCAATGCCCATGGCACGTCAACGCCCCTCAATGACAAGGCCGAAGCTTTGGCCATTCACGATGTGTTTGGAGATTACAGGGTGCCGGTCAGTTCTACGAAATCAATGATCGGGCACCTTATTGGCGCTGCAGGAAGCGTTGAGGCGGTAACGTGTGCCATGGCCATAGAAAGACAGACCATCCCCCCAAGCATCAATTATGAAACGCCCGACCCTGAGATCGACCTGAATGTCATCACGAAACCGACTCCAGCCAACCTGAATGTGGTCATGAATAACTCTTTTGGTTTCGGTGGGCACAACGCGGTGATGGTATTGAAGAAGTATACGGGATGACTTTGAAGCGTTGGTTATATCTTAAGGAGAGACGCGACCTTCGTCGGGCTTGCCTGCCGAACCAATATCTGTTTCGTCCTGCTACTTTGGCCCCTGACGATTGCCAGGTCCGATTTCTTTACCTTTAGGGATTTGGCCAAGAAGTCAATACACATCTTGTTGGCAGCACCATGGACGGGAGGGGCGGTCAGCCTGATCTTCAAGGTATCGCCCTTTAGGCCAACGACTTCATTTCTGGCCGCTTTAGGTTGAATGGTAGCTTTGAAGACAACGCCTTTAGGGGTCTCGTGCATCCACAGTGTAGAAGACATAGTAACCTTCAGACCCTGCCCTGTTCAGATCCTGTTTGCTTGATCTGGTCAATAATCCGGGACGAAGAAACGGCCTCGGTTATCGGAATCAGGACAAGACGCCCGCCAGCACGTTCCACAATTTCACGTCCCAGGACACTCTCGGTCGTATAATTACTCCCTTTAGTGAGCACATCGGGCCGAACAGCATCAATCACATTGTTGAGGTCCTCTGTCGAAAAGAGCGTGACGAAATCAACGCAGTCGAGCGCGCTAATGATCCTAACCCGCTCCTGCTCGCCAATGATCGGCCGATTGTTTCCTTTGAGGGCCTTGACAGATTGGTCGTCATCAATAGCCACAATGAGCACATCACCCATTTTCTTTGAGGCAGAGAGGAGCCTTACATGCCCCACGTGAAGAAGGTCAAAACATCCATTGGTCATCACAATCGTCTTGCCCGCCGCCCGGAGTCGCTCTGCTATGAGAATCAGGTCCGGCAACGTCTTCTGCTTTGCGGCTAACCCTCCCAGAGAGGGTTCGAGCGCCCTCTCAAGTTCCTCCCGCGAAACTGTTGCAGTGCCGACTTTTCCCACCACAATACCAGCTGCAACATTTGCAAGTGCAGCCGCCTCTCGAAAAGAAGCCCCGGACGCAAGTCCCAAACCCAGCACAGCCAAAACCGTATCCCCTGCCCCAGAGACATCAAAGACCTGTCGGGCTTCTGCTGAAATCTTGAACGGCTCTTTCTCGCGCTCAAACAGCAGCATGCCGTCCTTGCCGCAACTAATCAGCACCTTGTCGACTGGAATCTCCTGAATCAGTTTCTGGCCGGCCACGGTGAGGGACACATCGTCCACAATCTCCGTTCCCGTGGCTAAGGAGGCCTCCCTTCTGTTGGGTGTGATCGCTGTGGCACCTGCATATTTCTTGAAGTTAAGCCCTTTGGGATCCACAATAATTGCCTTGCCGTGATGTTTGGCCTCATCAATAAGTCTGCGCAGCAGCTTTTCCGATAAAAGCCCTTTTCCGTAGTCCGAGAGAAGCACAACGTCGAAGTCGTCGATCCGTTCCTTGACAAACCATAGTAACTTGTCCGCGTTTTCGTCAGATATCTCCTGTCTCGTTTCTCGATCTATGCGCAGAACGTGTTGGTGTCCGGCAAGGATGCGTGTCTTTTTGGTCGTGGGTCTGTTCGGATCCTGAATGAGACCCCCGATGTCAACGCCCAGTTCCTTGAAAAGCTTAAGCACCAAGAGAGCTCTCTCGCCTGCACCGATGACACTTGCCACCGAAACCTGTGCCCCCAGGGCAACGAGGTTGTTCACCACATTACCCGCACCTCCCAGGGTTGTCGTATCCCGGACAACCGAAACCACCTGGACCGGTGCCTCGGGGGATATGCGCTCCACGTTACCCCACAGGTACTCATCGATCATCAAATCGCCGATCACTAGGATACGGCATGTGTCAAAGCCTGAAAGGTCTATGTTCATCACGCCATTTCGTATTGGGTTCCACCCAGAGCTGCTTGGATTCTTGGCCAGACTTCAACGTGAGACCACCATAGAAGCTCCGTGCAGTCGGAGACGCA
>JASFIH010000138.1:0-4093 GCA_050122775.1 Deltaproteobacteria bacterium | reverse complement strand
CAGTTTGCACCTCTGACACGAGCCAAGATCCCTCCTGATCACATCCAAAGTTTCCGGCACACCCATCCTGTTCCAGCTGTCTAAGATCTGCAAAGACTCCTCAGACAAGGCCACGCCCGAATACCCCAAGCCTTTCACGTATCGAAGATAACCCTTAAGCTCCTCTCTGACTTCATCTAAGAGCTGCGCGTCATGGTCTTTGAAATCTTCAGTCAGCTCCGTCACGGGCCTTATTCCTCATTGCGATTGCTCTATCCAGCAATATGTCGGCAAGCACTTCCTTGTGCATAAGCGGAAGCGCCTCGTCTCTGCCGTCACTATAGAAAAGGCTTACCTGATTGGTGTCTGACCCAAAGCCTGAACCATCCTGCCCAACCAGATTGGCAACAACAAGATCCAAATTCTTGGCCGCAAGCTTGGCAGTGGCATGTTTCCGCAGGTCTTGCGTTTCGGCAGCAAAACCGATCAAGGTTTGACCTTTCTTGTTTTCTCCCAGCATCTTCAAGATGTCTGTCGTTTGTTCAAGGTTCAGGTGCCTCTCCATCTCTTCTTTTTTCACTTTGTGCTCGAAATGACTAGCCGGCCGCCAGTCAGATACTGCCGCAGCCATTATGATGATGGTGGCTTTTTTTGCTGGGTCTTTCACTGCTCTCAACATCTCATCCGCGGTCCTGACCTCGAACACGCTCACCCCTTGAGGATGAGAGAGCGCCGTGGGTCCTGTAACCAAAACGACTTCTGCGCCCCGCCTTCTCGCCGCACGTGCAAGGGCATAGCCCATCTTTCCTGAGGAAGGATTACTTATGAACCTCACAGGGTCAACCGGCTCCTGGGTTGAACCAGCGGTTACAAGGACATGCTCTCCTGCCAGATCCTTGGGAGACAGGAGCGAACGAACCTCCTCCGCTATTGTCTCGACATCTGGTAGTCTACCGGGCCCCTCATCGCCGCAGGCGAGCGGCCCGGTCTCGGGACGAAGTACCACCACGCCATGCCGCTCAAGAGTGTTGATATTGTCCTGAACGACACCATTCTCATACATGTGCCTGTTCATGGATGGACAAACCAGGACAGGTACCCGAACCGATAACATAAGGGTGGTCAACGGATCGTCTGCAATCCCATGGGCCATCTTGGCAATACAATTAGCCGTGGCCGGCGCAATAACTACGGTATCTGCTTCTTCTGCCCACGTGATGTGCCGAAAAGGCGTGCCCTCTTCTTCTCCAAACATATGGGTCCACACGGCATTGCCTGAAAGGGCCGCGAAAGTGAGCGGACCGATAAACGCCTGGGCAGCTTTGGTCATAACGACCCGGACGAGGGCACCCGACCGAACAAGGGTTCTGACGAGGTCCAGGGCCTTGTAAGCTGCGACCCCCCCACACACACCCAACACGATGTTCTTATCCTTTAGAGGGTCTGGCATTTGTCTCTCAGCCATGGCCCGCACATTTGGCATAGCGCACGCCGCACACGAAAGAACTTTTGGCGCTTTGCCTGTGGGCTGGGCTCCCGGTGCTATTTGAAAACATGTCCCCCAGGGGTCTCCGTGGTCGGGGCTACCCAGATCTCAACTTCGGCCCAGAATCGCTTTTCGGTAATGTTGATAATGCAGTCTCGAGTCGGCTTCTGGAAGATCATCATCGTGCGAGGAGACCTGAAAGTTGTCGTGAGCCGCCAGTTGTCCTTTGCCATATTGTTTTCAAAAAACCGGACCAGGGAGTTTATCTCCACGCGTCCCGTCAAGACCAGGACGCCAGCCTTGAAGTCAGGGGCATGATGAATGAAGGACCTCTTTTCGCTCACCTTAAGCTCCGAAGGCACAAGAACATCTTCGAAGTCATAGTAAAGCGGCATAGATCCTTGATCCTGTACGGTTGCAGCAGGTTCTGGCTGCTCAAAGTCTTCTGTATTGCCTCTCAGCCGAGCGCAGCCCAAAGACATAACCAAGACCAACAAAAGCGCGGAAATTCCTACCAACATCCTGACTTGCCTAAAATCTGCCATAACAATCCCTCCCATAGTCTGTAGTTCCTACCTGTTCCTGTTTTGGACTCGGATGGAAAATACCCGGAAGCCATTTCTTTTTATCAACGTCACGGGGCATAGTCAAGGATCGCACACACCCCCCTGTCAGCCATTTGCAACGCAGACTGCCTTGAGCTTCGCACCGCACTTACCCCTCCAAGCGTGAGAGATTCTCTGCCCCCAGCTGCATCGGCCAAAACACGGCAAACACGTTAATGGCTGCCACCAAGACGAATGAAACACTGATCCATATCCAATGAGTCAACGAAATAGCTTCCCCGCGCAGTCTGGCCATAAAGATAGTGTAGACGGGACCGGCTTCCAGAACGATGATAAGTCCAATGAATCCCACGCACAGGAACATGAACAGCATGCCCCCGAACCCCGTAGCTACTTGGGCCATGTTCTCAAGACGAAAATTGGGATAGGCCGCACCCAGGCCCACACCCATTGCCGTGATACCAAACACCATGAAAAACACCGTAATGGTGGAAAGCCCCATCATAAAAGGGGTAACAGAGAGCAATTTGTTTGTAAGTACAACAAGTATTTCTGACAAGACGACGAGGGGCACCAGGTATGTCCAAAACTTCAACCAGAGAAACGCTTTGAGCGGCACGGGTGCCGATCGAATGAGCCAAAAGGCCTGCCCCTCAATGCTCACAGCCGGAAAAACAAAGCGCACGGCAATGGCTGCCAGCACAAAACCTGCCAAGCCCATATTCAGAAACGACAGGATGTTTTGCAGGTAAAAGGTCTTGATGGGGGCTTTTTCCAGGGGCAGGACCCTGAAATTGTAAACATAGACGATGACGAGCGCCACCAACAAGAAGAGCTGAGACCACTGTGTATTGTCCCGAAAGAATGTCTTTACGTCCTTGGCAAGGAGTCCTCCGATCTTTCCGGAAGTCAGCAGAGAGCGTTTTAGATGAAGGCCGGCCGATCTATTACTGCCTCTGATAGCTCGACGGGCCACCTGGGCCTTTGAAACCCCTTTGAAATAGAACAGTCCCGCGAGTTTGGCGTTTATGAAAACCATGGATAAAGCGCCCGTCGCAGACAGGCCTAAATGGAACAGGGCCATACCGCGATTTCCGGTCAGCACTGGCCATAGGGTCTCTAGCGCCCAAGTTGTAGGGAGAAACGGGGAACCGGGGGACTCGAGAGAGCGGAGATAGCCCGCCAGCGTAGCCAAGGCCGTCGGATCGACTAACCTTTCTGGTCTCATGAATCGAAACAAGAAGTACAGCACGATGACCAAAACCATCGAAAGGAAGACAAAGATGTCCCTCATGCGGTTGGCCGGTAGCAGCACCACCAGCAACAAAACGACCAGGGTGCCAATGGAAGAGGCAAGCAGACAAAAAGGCAGAAGTGATCCGGCGAGAGCGAGGTAGAAACGCAAACCCGCGTCATATACCAGAGCATAGGCTAGAAACACAGGAAGCCCGAACAAGAAGAGCATCCACGAACTATCAAACGTGGCTTCAATCCACCGACTCAAGAATATTTTTTCCGCTGGGACAGGAGCCGCATGGACCAGGGGCAAGTCCTTTGAGAGATAAAGGGTGGACAGGGCCGTGAGGATGCTGCTGAATATGAGGATGGAAAAGAATGTGAGCAGCACCATGGACAGGAGCTTTCGGGCCAGAATGTCTCCAAACCCTTCGATACCTTGGAAATAGACCAGAACGCGATACACCGCGACAAAGATGCCGGCCCAGAACAGAATACTGATTAGGCCAAGAAGAATCCGGACCCAGGACCTGCCTTCAAGCTGTCCATGGAGTCTGTGCTTGAAGGCCCATACGCGAGGTTTGAGCAAAGTGATTATGGTTTCCACGATCTGGTTTCCCTTGAATATCGCCCAAGTTCATTCGACTTCTGTTAAAGGGGCCATGTGTAGTAAGCGACGTGGTATGGCCTCTTGAATACGGTGGAGCTTGGAGCGCTGGAGTATTGGTAATTCTCTAGCCTTCATTACTGGTTTATCCCAGTCAAGACTTGTATAGAGCTATGTTTTTAGAGGGCCTGTCACCTAACCTACACTGGCGTATTTTTG
>JASFIH010000137.1:0-4111 GCA_050122775.1 Deltaproteobacteria bacterium | reverse complement strand
GGCAATATGGACTTCTGCATTGCCATCCGGACGCTCCTTGTTCGTGATGGCCGGGTCTACCTGCAGGTGGGTGCGGGAATCGTGGCCGATTCAAACCCCGCCTTGGAATATGAAGAAACCGTGAACAAAGGCAAGGCACTGGTTAAGGCTTTGGAAATGGCCAGCAGCGGAATGCTGTAACTTGGAGGAATTGCCACGTGATTCTCATGATCGATAACTATGACTCGTTTACGTACAATCTCGTTCAATACTTGGGTATTCTAGGGGCTGACGTGCGGGTGAAACGTAATGATCACGTCACGCTGGAAGAGGTAGAAAGGCTGGGGCCCGAGCGGCTCGTCATTTCTCCGGGTCCTGGGGTGCCCCAGTCCTCGGGGATTATTGTGCCTTTGATTCAGGGCTTCTACGAGAAGGTGCCAATTCTTGGTGTCTGTTTGGGTCATCAGGCTGTGGCGGTTGCTTTCGGTGGCAATGTCGTGCCTGCTCGACGACTGATGCACGGAAAGGTTTCACAGATTCATCACGATATGAAGGGTGTTTTTCGCAACATTTCGAACCCTTTTACTGCCACCCGTTACCATTCACTGGCTGTTGAAGAGGCAACTCTGCCCCCAAACCTCAGGGTCACGGCGCGGGCTGAAGACGGCGAGATTATGGGGTTGAGACATGACCACTACCCAGTTCATGGGATCCAGTTTCATCCCGAATCTATTCTGACCAAGGAAGGGATGCGAATTTTGAATAACTTCCTGAATCTTTAACCAAGAGTCTGGATAGGCAACTTTCTTCCGGGAAATACTGCAAAAGGAGGAAAACATGTTGAAGCAAGCCATACAGAAAGTAGTAGACGGCTCTGATTTGAGCGAGCAAGAGATGGAAGCCGCCATGGACGTGATCATGAGCGGCCAAGCTACACCCGCACAAATCGGAGCCTTCATAACGGCGCTTCGTCTCAAAGGCGAAACAGTTGAAGAGATTACAGGAGCAGCGCGGGTCATGCGGCGCAAGGCCACAAGGATCCGAGCGGACAATAGCCTGGTAACCATGGATCGAGACGAGATAAACCTGGATCTGGAAACGATTGTGGATACCTGTGGCACGGGCGGGGACGGCACCAATACGTTCAATGTTTCCACGACTACAGCCTTTGTGGTTGCTGGTTGCGGGCTGCGGGTGGCCAAACACGGTAATCGCTCGGTGTCAAGCCAATGCGGTAGCGCAGATGTCATCGAAGGCCTGGGTGTTAACCTGGACGTCCCTCCTGCTGTGGTCGAGAGGTGTCTCAACGAGGTGGGCATTGGTTTTCTTTATGCCCCTGCCCTCCACGGGGCGATGAAGTACGCCATTGGACCCAGGAGAGAAATTGGGATCCGGTCCATTTTCAATATACTTGGCCCCCTTACCAATCCTGCCGGGGCAAATGTCCAGGTGCTTGGTGTCTACAAGAAAGAGCTGACACCGGTCCTGGCCGAAGTCTTGAGAAACTTGGGCTCGCGGAGCGCCTTCGTGGTGTACGGGGAGGGCAGTCTTGATGAAATCAGCATCATCGGCAAGACCCAATTGAGCGAGCTGAAGAACGGACAGGTGACCACCTACAGCATCGAACCGGAAGACTTTGGGCTGCATCGCGCGGACCTGAAAGACATTCGTGGCGGGGATGCCCAGCAGAATGCCGCCATTGTCCTCGGCGTTCTTCGGAGTGAACCAGGAGCCCGAAGAGACATGGTACTGCTGAATGCTGCTGCTGCCCTGGTTGCGGCGGGACGCGCACCTGATTTTATGGATGGTATCACCCAGGCAGCTGATGCCATAGACACCGGGCGTGCCTTAGATAAGCTCGAGGGGATGAAGCGGGTCACCAACGCATCAAAAGCAGCCAATTGAGGGGTCAGAAACCGGAAAAAATCGGAAATCCGAAAAGCGTTTCTCATGATTCTTGACGAGGTTGTCGCCCAAAAACGTCGAAAGGTCAGTGCGCTCAAACAAGCGCACTCCTGGTCTGATCTGGAAAGGGCTGTGGCCTCAGCGCCTCCATCCCGCAACTTCTTTCATGCTCTGAGGGAAGGCGAAAAACCCGCCATCATTGCTGAGATCAAGAAAGCCTCTCCGTCAGCTGGAACCATCCGGCCTGACGTGGACATAGCAGCCATTGTGGCGCACTATGAAAAAGGAGGAGCTGCTGCGATCTCAGTGATTACGGAAGAAGACTACTTTCTGGGTAAGCTAGAATACCTAAACCAAGCACGTGAAGCGAGCCGGCTGCCGGTTCTCTGCAAAGACTTTATCATAGACCCCGTACAGGTATTTGCCGCTCGTGCAGCCGGAGCCGACGCCTTGTTGCTGATAGCTGCTGTCTTGACCCAGGAGTCACTGCTTCATCTGCTGGAAACCACGCGTTCTCTTGGCATGGCATGCTTGTTGGAGGTGCACGACGAGGATGAGCTGATCCGGGCATTGGCGACTGATGCCCGTATCATTGGGATAAACAATCGCAACCTGCGGACCTTTGAAGTAACACTGGAGACAACATTGAACCTGCGGCCTCTGGTGCCTGATGATCGCGTGGTCGTGAGCGAGAGCGGCATCCACGAAGCCGCTGACGTGCAGCGTCTCGCGGCTGCTGCCGTGGATGCGGTGCTGGTGGGAACCAGCCTTATGCGTGCTGAAGACCCCGAGAGAAAACTCAGGGAACTGAGAGGAAGGCCGTGAACACTGAATGCGCCACGGGCGTGTGCATCAAGATCTGCGGCATGACGAATTTTGAAGATGCCGTGGCAGCCACCGAACTTGGCGCTAATGCTATTGGCTTTGTCTTTGCGACCAGTCCCAGACAAGTTTCTCCAGAGAAGGTACGCGAAATCATTGGTGCCATGCCGCTTCCGGTGAAGACGGTGGGTGTGTTTGTCAATGAGGATCCTGAAAAGGTGGCGTCCATTGCATCCTCTTGCCGCCTTGATCTGCTTCAATTCCATGGGGAAGAGTCGGTGACTTACTGCAGACAGTTCGTGCAGCCAGTCATCAAGGCGGTGCGGGTGCGGAGTATGGAAGAGGTGGAAGAGTGCTCTGCGTACAGTGCTGTCGTGGATGCCTTGCTCCTTGACAGCCATGTACCTGGCCAAAAAGGAGGCACTGGTCGTGTGTTTGACTGGGGGCTTGCGGTGAAGGCCAAGAGATACGGACAAATCATTTTGGCTGGCGGACTCAACCCGGACAACGTAGCTGCAGCCATCCATGCGGTAAGGCCTTATGCGGTGGATGCCAGCAGTGGGCTTGAGTACAAACCCGGCCTCAAGGACCACAGTAAGATGGCCCGGTTCATCCAAGCGGTGCGGCGAGCTGAGAAATTGTAGGGGCGGTGAAATCTTTTGGGGAGAAATTGGGCCATTTAAAGAGAACCTGCTTAGGGTGATGGACATGAAAAGACCAGGATACTATGGACGTTTCGGAGGGATGTTCATTCCAGAAATTCTTGTTGCCACCCTTGAGGAGCTGAGGGCTGCCTTTGGTGAAATCAAGCAGGATGATTCTTTTTGGAAGGACTTCGAGGATCTGTTGTCCACATATTCCTGCCGGCCCACGCCCTTGACATACTCTGAAAACCTCACGCGTCATTTTGATGGGCCTAAGTTCTTCATAAAGCGTGAGGACCTGAATCACACCGGTGCCCACAAGTTGAACAACGTCATGGGGCAGGGCCTTCTGGTTCAAAGAATGGGCAAGCGTCGGGTCATTGCAGAAACCGGAGCCGGTCAACACGGCGTGGCCACCGCAACAATGGCTGCAAAGTTTGGGTTCGAGTGTACGATCTACATGGGAGAAGTCGATGTGGCGCGCCAGCGGCCCAATGTCTTCTGGATGGAACAGCTTGGGGCCGAGGTGGTTCCGGTAAGAGACGGGTCGCGTACGTTAAAAGATGCTATCAATGAGGCATTACGAGACTGGGCCACAAATATGGATACCACGCATTACGTGCTGGGGACGGTTTGTGGACCTCATCCTTTCCCGGAGATGGTTGCCTATTTTCAGTCCATCATAGGCAAGGAGGCAAAGGACCAAATGCTCACCAGGGTTGGTCGGCTACCTGACCGTGTGTATGCCTGTGTGGGTGGCG
>JASFIH010000136.1:0-4113 GCA_050122775.1 Deltaproteobacteria bacterium | reverse complement strand
CATCTGCTCTGCCAACTGAGCTACTGGGGATCGACGGAATTGGAATATATAGCAACAGTTTTTCCGAAGTCAAGACGAAAGGGTTTTGCAGGTTTTCTCCTTGGCGATTTTGCCCTTGAAATGATTCGTCTTTTGATTGTAGAACGAGGCAGCTCAGCCCGCATGGATGATGGAGAATCATGAAGGTACTCGTTTACGGGTCAGGAGGTAGGGATCATTGTCTGGCTGACAAGTACGGGGACAGCCAGCATGTCGACAAGGTCTTCTTCTGTCCGGGGAATCCCGGGGTGCTGCACACACCAAAAGGTCGTGAGGATAGAAGGCTCATAGAACTTGTTCGCCTACACGATTTTGGTGAAGCGGCCAGGTTTTGTGTTGATCAGGAAGTAGACCTGGTGGATGTGGGTTCTGAGAATCCTCTGGAAGACGGACTCATCGACGCCTTAAACGACAGTGGCGTACGCACTATTGGACCGAAGCAGGAATATACGAGAATTGAGAGTGACCGGGCGTTTACCGATGACCTGTTACGCGGAATTGGGGTCCCGAAGCCAGAGTATCGCGTCTTTGAGGACCCGGAAGAGGCGAAGACATATGTTCGGAACATCGGCTATCAGGTGGTGGTCAAAGCAAATGGGCTTGCCGCTGGAAAGGGAGCCATCGTGTGTGAAGATGTTCCAGACGCCATTGCTGCTATTGACAAAATCATGGTCGAAAAAGTCTTTGGCAAATCAGGTAACAAAGTGGTTGTTGAGGAAAGGAAATATGGAACTGAAATCTCCTTTTTTGCATACCTCGACGGTGAGCATGTTCTGCCCCTGAAGATGTTTGCACAAGACTATAAACCTGCATTTGATCCGGGAGACAAGGAGTCGATAGAACAGTTCGGTGGCAATCTAAATACGGGCGGTACTGGATGTTATTGTCCTCATAGGCTCGTCAGTCCATGGTTGATCAACAGAATCATAAAGGAGATAGTGAACCCAACGGTGAACGAAATTTACAATCATCTGGGTTGGAAATACAAGGGCGTGCTCTACTTCGGACTAAACCTGGACCCCTATGACAACCTTGATGTCTTTGAAATTAATGTGAGGCACGGTGATCCTGAATGGCAGGTCTTGGCCCGAAAACTGAGCACAGACCTCTTTGAGATTGGCATGGCGACGTGGGAAGGCTCGTTAGATCAGGTTAAGCAGACGTGGAACAACCAATACTACGTGGATGTTATTGCCATGGAGGGTCGCTCAAAGGCCTCCCGGGGGTGGAACAAGGGGTACCCAGGACGATACGGGAAAGGACATAAGATCGTTGGCCTGGACGAAATAGAAAAAGGCATTGCCATTTATTTTGCCGGTGTTGATGAGGACCCGCAAAAAGGTCTGGTGACATTCGGAGGCAGGGTTGTACATGTGGTGGCCGGAGCCCCCTCTCTCGAAGGCGCCAGGGAAAAGGCTTACAGAAACATTGAGAGGCTTGTCTTTGTGGACCATAACAACAGCGGCGCAAACTGTCTGAGGTTTCGGCGTACCATCGGATTGTGAGGAGGCGTCGTCAATCATGAAGCAAGGCGGGAACCAAGAGAAGCAGGCGGTTGTGGGTATCGTTATGGGAAGCGACTCAGACTGGGGGGTCATGCAGAAGGCTGCCGAAGTCCTCAAGGAGCTGGGCATATCGTTTGAGGTAACGGTTTCGTCTGCCCATCGCAGCCCCGAGAGGACCGCTGACTACGCCCGTTCGGCTCAAATCAGAGGGCTCAAGGTCATCATAGCAGGGGCAGGAGCTGCTGCCCACCTGGCTGGATCCATTGCGGCCCTGACCACACTTCCCGTGATTGGCGTACCGCTGGATTCTTCTTCCCTGCGAGGCTTAGACGCTCTCCTTGCGACGGTCCAAATGCCCGCCGGCGTGCCAGTGGCCACCATGGCCGTGGGGGCTTCGGGAGCCAAGAATGCAGCCATACTGGCTGCGCAGATGCTTTCACTCAGTGATCCGTTGATAGAAGGCAGACTGAGACAATTCAAAAAGGAGATCGCCGACCAGGTGGCGCAGAAGGCTGAAGCCTTGCAGCACAATTTGTAAATACTTGTGTCATTCACCGCCCACTTCACATGGCTTGTTTCAGATACGATTCATGAGACCATCCATCAGCCGGGAGAGAAGAATCAAACAGCGAATTGCCAACGACAAAACAGAAGAATGGTAACGCGTTGTGAAATTCTGCCCGTGGATCCAGTATCTCCTGACGAGGATACAATCCTCAGGGCCGCGGCACGGATCAGAACGGGTGGCCTTGTGGTCTTTCCAACGAGCAGCTTCTATGGCCTCGGGACAAGCGCCCTGGACACTGCTGCTGTGGACAGAGTCTTTCGTGTCAAGAATCGTGATCCTCGCAAGCCCCTTCTCATTCTCATCGGCTCTTTGGTGGAGCTCAGTCCTCTGGTGCAATCTGCTCCAGAGAGCGGAGTCCGCCTGATTGAGACTTTTTGGCCAGGCAGTCTGACACTGGTCTTTCAGGCCTCAGACGTCCTTCCATCCAACTTGACCGGTCACACAGGGAAGATTGGCATTCGTCTTGCGAACCATGCCGTTGCAGCAAGTCTGGTAAGGGCCGTGGGTGGCCCCATCACGGGGACCAGCGCAAATCTATCCGGACATGGTGGGTGCCATCTCGTGTCCCTGCTTGACTCTCACATTAGGAACCAGGTGGATTTAGTCTTGGATGCCGGAGAGCTAAAGGGTCAAAAGGTCTCCACCGTGGTGGATGTAACCGTTGATCCGCCAAGGGTCCTCCGTGAAGGCGTAATCGACGCTGCACAGGTTATGCAAGCCCTACACGGTTAGCCGAATGAACGTATCGTCTCACTGAGATCGATGAAGATTGGCAGCTTGGTCCTGGAGAATCCTTTTATCCTGGCGCCTATGGCTGGGATCACGCACCTTCCCTTTCGACGGTTAGCCCGAGAAGCGGGATGCGCCTTGGTCGTTACCGAAATGGTGAGTGCCAATGGCCTTGTGCATGGGTCCAAGAAGACCAAAGAACTTCTGATCAGCCACCCTGGAGAAAGGCCACTCTCAGCGCAGATATTCGGTGCAGATCCAGAAATCATGAGGGAGGCTGCCCAGATGGTGGAGGATCAAAGTGCTGATCTTCTTGATGTCAATCTCGGATGTTCCGTGCGCAAAGTGACCAGACAGGGCGCTGGCGTTGCCCTCATGCGACAACCAGAGAAGCTGGAAGCAGTGTTAAAGGCTGTTCGCAGAGGTACCAGGCTCCCCTTGACCGTCAAGATGAGGACAGGATGGGACCCTTCAGGGGAGGAGGCAGTCCGGGCAGCACGTATTGCGGTAGACTGCGGCGCTGATGCAGTGGTGATCCACCCCAGAACCGCAACTCAAGGATTCAGCGGAAGGGCAGACTGGACCTTGATTTCTCTGCTCAAGGACAAAGTCTCTGTTCCAGTGATAGGCAATGGCGACATAGAAGTGCCAGGTGATGCGGATAGGATGCGGCGAGAAACCGGCTGTGATGGTGTCATGATAGGACGGGCCAGTATCGGAAACCCGTGGATTTTTACCCAGGTGATTGATTTCATGGATTCCAGGCCGCCCCGACGACCCGACCTGGGCGAACGCCTTAACACCATACTTCGTTACATTAATTATTCTGTTAACCATTTTGGAGAAAGTCGTGCCGTGGCCATGATGAGAAGCCGTCTCGGGTGGTTCGTTAAGGGTCTTCCCGAAAGCAGCCAATTTCGGGGAGAGATCATTCGTTTGAAAACCAGACAGGAGATGGTGGACGCTGTGTGCGCATATTTTGATAATGTTAAGGGCATCGGCCTGTCTGGTGCAGGCTCCGTTCGAAGGGATGGAGGGGCTTGAGCAGTGGTTTGGAGGTCGTGAAACAACAGACGGATCTTTTCCGTCAGCCTTTGCGACGTGGCTGAGATGTTGTTGACAGAAGTATTTCTGATCAGGTAGTTATGGATGTTGATGGTGTACCGAAGAGATGGTGCGCAGACATCTGGTACTTACAAGATGACACGAATCAAAAGACTATTTAGTGGGTTGCAGCGTATGGGCTGTGCTGGCCACTTTGGAGCCCACCAC
>JASFIH010000135.1:0-4126 GCA_050122775.1 Deltaproteobacteria bacterium | reverse complement strand
CTGGCCAAGAAGGCTTCAGAAAATGATCGAAATAGCTCGATCAGAGGGGTGCATACGCATTTTGAACGGAACATCCCCACCCACGAGAATCAATATGTGTGCCACCACAAGGCCTTTTCTAAACGTCATTGGCTCCCTTTTCAGAAATGGACTGCAAATATTCATCCCACTCGATTGGCAGCATGTATTTCTTCTTGTTGTTGCATGCCTTGCATGCAGGGACTACATTTCCTCTGATTGATTTGCCACCCCTGGACATCGGTACGATGTGATCCATGGTAAGGTCTCTTGGAGGAAAAGGGCGCCCGCAATAATGGCATTGGCCCCGGGCCAGCTGCCGTTTCCACCATTGCGAGTCTCTTAGTTCCCTGGCCTTGTGTCGCTCCTGGCGCAGGAAGGCGTCGTCTATGTCATTCATGAGATCATCACAAAATGGGTCGATCAAAGGAGCGTATCGTTCACAGCGTAACCAACCCTATTCCTTCATTTCAAGAAAAAAAGACGACCTCCTGGTGGAGTGTTTACCTTGCAAATAGGATCTGCGTCATCTATATTTCACACTTATGAAGAGCCAGATGAAATCTCCAGACATAGAAATCCAAGACGTCCTGTTCACCGCGTTCAACCTGCACAAGAAGGTCTTGAAAGGTATTGAGAAGGCAGGCTTTACGCACTGTACACCTATCCAGGCGATGGCTCTCCCCATTACGCTGCAGGGCAATGATATTGCTGCCCAGGCCCAGACCGGCACAGGCAAGACGGCCACCTTTCTGATCACCATATTTAATCACCTTCTCAAAGACCGCAAAGTGCGGGAGGGGGGCCCCCGTGCCCTGATCATCGCGCCTACCCGGGAACTCACGGTGCAAATCTGCGAGGAAGCCAGACTACTTGGTAGTCATACCGATTTCACCGTGTTACCGGTCTTTGGCGGTATTGACTACGTGAAGCAACAAAAGGCGCTTCGCAAAGGCGCAGATGTCGTCGTTGCTACACCAGGTCGTCTTATTGACTTCATGAAGCAGAAAATCTTCGACCCAAAAAATGTGAGCATTCTGGTCATTGATGAGGCGGACCGGCTCTTCGACATGGGCTTTGTTCGGGACCTCCGGTATATCCTGACAAGGCTGCCTCGCTATACAAGGCGGCAGTCCATGCTCTTTTCCGCCACGCTGTCATATGCAGTCATGGAACTTGCCTATGAGCATATGAACAATCCGGAAGAAGTCTTCGCACATCCTGAAAAGGTCACGGTGGAAGAGATCGATCAGGTCCTGTATCATGTGGGCAACAATGTCAAGTTTAGGCTTCTCCTCGGCCTTTTGAAACACGAAACATGGAACCGTCTGCTCATCTTCGCCAATACACGGATCGGTGTTGAGATGCTTGCACGGAGGCTAAAGGACCATGGCTTTGCAGCCGTTGGCATCACCGGCACAGTTCATCAGAAAAAGCGTCTGAAAATCATGCAGAGTTTCAAGGCTGGCGAAGTGAAGATCTTGGTTGCCACGGATGTGGCCTCTCGGGGCATCCACGTAGAAGACATCGACATCGTGATCAATTACGACGTTCCTCAGGATCCAGAGGACTACGTTCACCGTATTGGGCGGACCGGACGGCTGGGCAAGGCGGGGAAAGCCATTACCATGGCCTGCGAGAAGTATGTGTATCACCTGGAAGCTGTACAGAATTTCATCGGAGAGAAGATAGAAGTCACATGGGCCAAAGACGACTGGTACGAAGAAGATCGGACGCGACCCTCTCGCCGAGGGCCAAGAAAGAGAAAGCCCCGTCCCACCGCTCTGCCTTCCAAGCCCGGGAGAAGAAAAAGACGGGCCAAATCGGGGTTCAACCCTAAGACCTCAAAGCGTTAATCCCAGGCCTTCCAGCCAGGCGCTAACGGCTTTGTCGACCAGTTTGTAGTAATTGAGTGACCCTCCCAAGCCCCTCCTGCCAAAGAAATAGTTGATCTCGAGAAGAAAAGGCGCAGGTCTTTCTTCCTTCTGCGAGAAAAGCAGATCAAAGCCTGCCAGGTTGATGCCGGTCTGCGAACAGAAGGCTTTGACGACAGACTTGCCTATTTCCTGGAGCTCGGGATCTGCATGATGATCGACAGCAGCTCCATTCTTCACACTGACCAGAAATTGTGACGGATTTTCATGAGCGCGCCAGTAGCTGAAGAACTGATCGCCGATCACCGCAACACGCAGACTCCGGCCCCCTGAAGGAATATACGTCTGGAGCAGGAAACCTTTCCGTCCGCTTCGCTCATCATCGCGGGCTCGTGCCAGGACGGTTTCCAGTTCATCGGGCGTCCTGATCAAGAACACACCTTCTCCTTCCCCGCCCCAGTCAGATTTGAAAACGCAAGGAAATCCGAAGGGTTGTTTCCCCACCCTCTGTTGACCTTCTTCGTCATAGGCAGTTACGGTCTCAAAAGTCAAGGTGGGCGGATGCGTAACCCCCATTTCCTGAAACAAACGGGCCTGGCCAAGTTTGCCCGGGAAATCAAAGCGCACATCATAGTTGGGAAAGATGTGTGGGCAGTGCTCCCGGCACATTCGGTACAGGGCTTCACTACATCCCTGAGGCAGGATGACCGCAGAGGCCTGGGAGATAGCTACTCGATCCCCCACATCCGGCGGCCGACCTGCACAGAGGATGTTCTTCTCGGCCACGATGTTTGGATGAAACGACAGGATCATGTCAGTAGCCGAACCTCTTGACCGCGGCAGGATCTCGGGTCCACTTCTTCTGGACCCGCACCCACAGTGTCAAAAAAACCTTGCGTCCGACCATGCGTTCGATATCCTCTCTGGCCTGCACCCCGATCTGTTTGAGCATCTTTCCTTCCTTGCCAATGATGATCGGTCTTTGAGATTCTCGCTCCACGTGGATGGTAGCCTGGATATCGATCAGGTTCTTCTCAGGACGCTCCTTGAAGGATTCCACGGTTACGGCTACACCATATGGAATCTCTTGGCTCGTCAAACGAAACACCTTTTCGCGGATCATCTCCGAAGCGATAAAGCGTTCGGGCTGGTCGGTCACTGTGTCTTCAGGATAGTACCGGGGTCCCTCTGGAAGCACCGCAACCATCTCTTGAACGAGTTCATCGATCTGGACACCCCGGAGGGCTGAGACAGGCACAATAGCGTGGAAAGAATAGGCTCGATGCCATTGTTCCATCATGGGAAGCAGGGTGTCCTTTCTCACGAGGTCAATCTTGTTTATGGCAAGTACGGCAGGGATCTTTCGCCTTTTCAAAGAATCAAGAATGATTTCTTCTGACGTGTTATCTGGGTTGGCCGCATCGATGATGAACACAACGAGATCTGCATCTTCCAGAGATTTTAGAGCCACCTCCACCATACGCACATTCAAAGTCCCCTTTGCCCTGTGAATCCCGGGTGTATCTACAAAGATGAGCTGGGCTGTGGGCAGATGGAGGATCCCCAGGATACGGTGGCGGGTGGTCTGCGGTTTTTCAGAGGTGATGGCAATCTTCTGTCCAAGTAAGTGGTTCAACAGGGTGGACTTGCCCGCATTGGGGGCACCAATGATGGCAACAAAACCTGATTTGAAAGGACCCTCATGTTCCATCAATCCGCGCTTCCTGTTGTTCAGGGGGTCTTCTGTGAAACAAACCTGACACGGTAAGCGATTGCTCTATGCGCATCCTATAGTGACCACATGAAGATTGAAGCGCTCCGCAATCATACCCTTGATCAGGTCGGGAATGTTCTCGATTTTGCGGTTCGAATATAGCGAAGCACAGAAACCGTGTCAATTACACCGACTTCCACAAACATGTTCTGAATGGTCTTACGGAAGACGCCTCCGCGCTCGCCGGTTTGACCATTGTTGAACCTTCTGAAGGCTCGCTCCACTAAAATGAAAAAACTTGTACCGCCTTTCGGGACTCAGGTAGTTGAGGGTCGGGGTATTTCTTTACACTCCGATATCTCCAACCTTTGTTTTTGCAGTGACTTAACGTTGGGGGATACTTTGCCCCCTCCGCATTCCACCTTCGTTTCACTTCGGTGGCTGCGGCTTCCCCCAAAGCTAAGCCCCGCAAAAACTAAAGGTTTCCGTCAAGTCGTTCCAAGAAACTCCCCGACCCCTC
>JASFIH010000134.1:0-4144 GCA_050122775.1 Deltaproteobacteria bacterium | reverse complement strand
CTAATCCCACGTCCGCATGAAGCAGTCCTTGGCGTGTATGACCTCAACATTCTGTTCTCTCGTCGGGCGAACTGCTCTGTTGAGGCCCTTCTCTTCGGCTGCAGGCTACGCAAATCGTTAGTACATGTCCTCAGGAGGCACAGGAGGTGCACCTTGTTTCTTTTTCTTGGGTTTTTCAGCCACCGCCGCTTCAGTGGTAAGCAGCAATCCAGCCACAGAAGCCGCATTTTGTAGTGCGAATCTGGTGACTTTCGTGGGGTCAATGACACCTGCAACTACCAAATCTTCATATTTTTCACTTTCAACGTTAAATCCGAAGGCGTCTTTCCCTTCGATAACTCGCCCAAGAACCACCGAACCCTCGTGACCGGCGTTGATGGCAATCTGCCTGAGCGGTTCCTCAAGGGCACGTTTTATAATCTTAACACCCAATTGTTGCTCACCGGGCAACGAGAGCTTGTCGAGCGCTTTCAAGGTACGAAGGTAAGCCACACCGCCTCCCGGTACAATGCCTTCTTCAACAGCAGCCCGCGTCGCATTGAGGGCATCTTCAACCCGGGCTTTCTTCTCCTTCATTTCAATTTCTGTGGCTGCTCCTACATTGATGACTGCCACACCGCCCACCAGCTTTGCAAGCCGTTCCTGGAGCTTCTCGCGGTCATAGTCACTGGTTGTTTCCTCAATCTGTACCCTGATCTGTTTAACACGGCCCTCAAGGGCCTCACGACTGCCACCGCCCTCCACAATAGTCGTCTTATCCTTGTCAATTGTGACCCGTTTTGCAGTGCCAAGATCGTTTAGCTGCAATTTCTCCAGCTTGATGCCCAGTTCTTCGCTAACCACCTGTGCACCGGTTAAAATCGCAATATCTTGGAGCATAGCCTTTCGCCTGTCACCAAACCCGGGTGCTTTGACCGCTGCACACTGGAGCGTTCCACGCAGCCTGTTGACCACCAGGGTCGCGAGTGCTTCACCTTCCACGTCCTCCGCAATGAGCAAGAAAGGCCTACCCATCTTCGCAATCTGTTCCAAGATAGGAAGCAGGTCCTTCATGGTGCTCAGTTTCTTCTCATGCAAAAGGATGTACGCATTCTCCAGATGGGCCTCCATCTTTTCTGCGTTGGTGACAAAGTAGGGGCTCACGTATCCCTTGTCGAACTGCATGCCCTCCACAATTTCAAGGGTCGTTTCCATGCCCTTTGCTTCTTCAACTGTAATAACACCCTCTTTGCCCACTTTTTCCATAGCTTCGGAGATGATGTTGCCAATCGTTGGATCGTTATTTGCTGAGATGGTACCTACTTGGGCAATCTCTTTCTTCTCTTTCGTTGGTTTAGACATATTCTTCAGTTCTTCGACCACGACATCAACTGCCCTTTCCACCCCTCGCCTAATGGCCATGGGGTTGGAACCGGCTTCTACCAGCTTGGCTCCCTCGCGATAAATGGCCTCCGCGAGAACCGTAGCTGTGGTTGTGCCATCCCCTGCTACATCAGACGTCTTGGACGCCACCTGCCTAACCATCTGCGCCCCGATGTTCTCGAACTTGTCTTCCAGTTCAATCTCCTTGGCCACGGTCACGCCATCTTTTGTCACTGTGGGCGCGCCCCACGATTTTTCGATGAGCACGTTGCGGCCCTTTGGTCCAAGGGTCGCTTTTACGGCATTGGACAAAGCGGCCACGCCCTTCATCATCTTCTGTCGGGCCACCATGCTGTATTTGATCTCTTTAGCTGCCATGGATTCTTCCCTCCTCGGTTCGATTATTGCACAACACCCAAAATATCGTCCTCTCGCATGATCAGGTGTTCGACGCCATTGATCTTGATGTCAGTTCCTGCATACTTGCTGAAAAGAATGCGGTCATTTTCCTTAACATCCAAAGGAAATCGCTCCCCCTTATCGTTCACCCTGCCGGGGCCAACGGCAATGACTTTGCCCTCTTGCGGCTTTTCCTTTGCCGTGTCCGGAACAATGATCCCTCCACGTGTCTTCTCTTCCTGCTCGATCCTGAGGACCAGCACCCTATCATTCAAAGGTCGTACTTTCATCACAAACCTCCTAAAAAAGGTTTCCCCTGAACCGACCGTTCTTTTCTGAAGCCCTCATCTTGGCATCTTGGCGGAAACGGTCGGTTAATGAATAAAAGAAGGAGTTCTGACGCTTATCCCGTCTTCACCGCGATCTTCTTGACAGCCGCTGCCTTGGTCTTGGGCATATTGAGTTTGAGTATGCCATCCTTGTAGGTAGCTTTCACCTTGTTCGCGTCTACCTCGGCAGGAAGCTGTATGGACCGGGAGAAAGAGCCGTAGCTGCGCTCCACCCTGTGGAAGTTTTCGCCCTTCTCCTCCTTTTCTTGTCTGCGCTCACCACGTACTGTGAGAATATCCCCCTGCACGGAAACCTCAATGTCCTTCGCATCCATGCCCGGGAGTTCCGCTTTTACGACTATTTCCTTGGCGGTTTCGGACACGTCCGCAGTGGGCGCCCACGGCCGATCTTCAGCGGAAAGCCTAAAAGGCCAGCTTTCAAAAAAGCGATCAAATATCCTGTCCATTTCGCGCCTGAAGCTGGTCAGTTCGCCCCCCCGCCATGGCACCAAGCTAGACCTTTCCATAATATCACCCCTTTCTCTTCTCTTATGATGATCGAAGACGTTGTCCTCGCAGGACATCCCGTGTATGAGGCCGTCGGAGAATACTTATCTCCGATAGCCTCCCGGCCTCGTATTGACCGCCATATTGGCAACACTCATGCCATACGTTTAACCCGTTGATATTACCATGTATAATGGCATTGCGCTGATTGGGCATCGGAAGTCATAGTTCCGATTCCAGGGAGTGATAGCGAAGTCTAAATGGAGGTGGTGTCGCAGAAGATAACCTAACCTATTGAAAAAATGGGAAATCAAGTAATAAGAACTCCGAGTTCCAGTTTCCGGCGTATCGGAACAGAGAGTTCCCTAGAGGAATCCCCTGCAAGAAAAGACTGCCATGCATTTGTGTAAAACCGGTGAAACCCCTGGGCCCCCCGGATAGGATCTTCAATTGTTCGTACAGATGATCAGCTTATTACCTGGATAGATGGGGCGTCTTGGATCAAGATTGTTGCAAATCAAGAGGGTAGCCAGAGGAATATCGAACTTCTTGGCGATGGAGGAAAGGTTGTCGCCCTTTTTTATGACGTAAATTCTCGTTCCCTGTTCTGCCAAGTACGCACTTACGAGACTTTGAAATCGTGCATGAAAGCCCTCAGATTCCCCCTTAGGCACCGACAAATTATACGTGCCAGAGGCAAGGTAGCGCCCCCGTATTTCTGGATTAAGAAGCCTGATTGTCTTGAAGTGCGTTTTTGCTGCCTTTGCGATGAAGCGGATTGGAATGCTGTCGGGACAATGGATCTGGATCTGGTCACACTCTGTCGGGGGATAGTAGTCTTCTTCAGCAAGTTTGAACCCGTACTTTTCGGGGTCGGAAAGAATGAGCTTTACAGAGACGATACGCAATAGAAACCTTTGTGTCTCATCAGGGAGATGGAGGTTATAGTAGTCGTTTGTCTCCTGTTCCAGGATTTCAGCTGCAAGCCTGTCTTCACCCATGTTGAATCCAGCAACTGCCAGAGTCCATGAACCAAGAGTGCTGTGGAGTTTTTCTAAATACCGGATGGCAGCCTGTGTTGACGCCCGGAGACTCCTTCGCTCATCAATGCGCTCATCAATAACCAGCCCATACCTCCGACCGGTATCGGCCAAAAATTGCCAGAAACCCACCGCTCCCTTAGCAGAATATGCATGTGGGAGAAGTGCACTCTCAACGACAGCAACGTATTTCAGGTCATCTGGCATTTTACTGTCCTTGAGCATCGTTTCAATCTGTGGAAGAAAGCGACGGGAACGCTTCAGCCAAAGAATCACTTGGGCCCTATTCCAAACGGAAAGCAGCATTTCCTTTTCAAGGCGTTCCTTTACCTCCTGAATCTCAAGCGGAACATGCTCACCACAAAATGCCACAGGGCCCGCAACCTGGACGGAGGAGATCAGCGAGGGAAACTCTGCCGACTCTATGGATGTCCCGCAAACCGGCATCACTGGTATAAGCCACACGGCCAATACAAGCATGGCCTCCCATGTCCGGCGAGCAACACC
>JASFIH010000133.1:0-4154 GCA_050122775.1 Deltaproteobacteria bacterium | reverse complement strand
GAGGTCTAATCCGTATCGATTCATAGTAATGGTCAATGGCCTCTGCGAGATCTCCCCTGTCCGACAGGGCGTTGCCCAAGTTGTAGTGCGCTTCTGCAAACTCTGGCCTGATGCGCAAGGCCTCTCTAAATTGAGAAATCGCCTCCTCGATTCTCCCTTGTTCCAAGAGCATATTCCCCATGTTGTTAAGAGGATCGGGATTGTCTGGCTGTATGCGCAGTGCCTGGCGATAATAAGCCATTGACTCCTCGATCCGCCCCTCACGCTGCAGGCTATGCCCCATGTTATAGTTGGCCATCCAGCATTGAGGGTTCCTGGTGATGGTGTCGTCAAACAACGTCTGTGGATCTTTGTAGATGTGTCCCTGGCTCCAAGTTTGTACAGATAGGAAACCGACTACCACCACAGCAACACTGACGGCTACCCGACGCATCTTCTTGTGCCACCGCCTATATGCGTGAGCTGCAATGCCGATGACTAGTGCGATGATGCCGATGATCGACTGGTACTGGTAGTGATCCGCCACCAGTGAGTATCTCATGTAGTAAATGTTCAGAAAGCCCAAGAAAGGAAACAGCGTCAGGGCAAAATACCCCAAGGCAACAAACAGGGGCCGTCCCCAGCCGCCTCGATACCACCAAAAAACCAACAACAGTCCGATAAGTATTACTAATGGAATAAAGGAAACAACGGAGGTGTCATCAATATCCCAACGTGGGTACACAAAGCTCAGGTTCAAGGGAAGTAATGCTTTGTAAAGACAAAACCAGACCACCCATCCAGATCCTGCCAGTCGAGATAGAAAGCTGTCGGTCCGAACGATATCACCGCCAATGGACCGATTGTACTGAAACCATACAGTCACCAAGCCGAGAATAAGGGCCGTGCCAAAGAAGGGAATACTGCGCATCAGGTCTTTTCGCACAATCCTGCCCCGCTGCCACAAAGCGCAGCCAAGCAGCACAAACGGCAGCATGACCACGGAAGTCTTCGCCAGAAGGGCAAGGACAAAACACATGACTGAAAGCCCCAGAAGCCAGTAGTGTTCAGTCCTTTCGAACTTCAAATATAACAAGATGCTCAGGAAGTAGAATACGAGCGGCAGCGTGCTCTTGCGCTGGGTGATCCAGGCCACGGCTTCTACATTGACTGGGTGAACCGCAAAGATCATCGCGGCTACCCATGCCCCTGGAATCTTCAAATGTTTTAGAACCAACCATATGAGAATAGAACTCAACACATGAAGCAAAACGTTTGTCACGTGATAGCCAAACGCATTCATCCCCCATAGGCGCCACTCCAGCCACAAGGTGGTCGAGGTCAGAGGAAAGTAGTCCGGTGGCTCAGTGGAAAACCAGAAACGGTAAAGCCCGTCAGGGGCTTTGATCAGGGGGTTGTCCGTGAGGAAAGAGTCGTCATCCCAGATGAAGTCGCCTCGCATGGCTGGAATATATGCCACGAAGGTGACAACAAGAATGACGCAAACACCCAGGATAAGACTTTTCAGGTCAATTCTTGTGTCGTCGTCCGTTTTCATATCATTAGAACATCCGAAACGATGCAGTCCGGCGGTAGGTTCCGCGGCAGGCCATATACCATATTCGAACAAAGCGGGCGATGTCAAATATGGGCACACTCCGCAAAGAACGTCACGTGAAGCCGCTCTGCTTTGGGATTATTGACAACACATGTTCCCCAAGACTACACTGGAAGTATAGAAGCGATTTATGAGAACCAGTGTATGATATGCCAAGATGAAGCCTGGAAAGGACGCAGATCCCATGAAACAGGACGCATTTACGAAGATCGATGTGATAGAGAGCGAGATAGAGGCTCAGCTTCTAGGCTCCATTCTGAACGAACGAGAGATTCCTCATCACATACAATCTTATCACGACACAGCTTACGACGGCCTCTACCAGACTCAGAAAGGCTGGGGGCAGATTAGCGCGCCTGCTGTCTGGTCAGAAGAGATTCAAGGCATCCTGTCTGAAATCAGGACCGCGGCCGCCTCGCCATGATCGTCTCAACCTATCAGCCCTTCTTCGCCCCGTTTTCTGCTTTTTTTTACAAGGCGAAGCTTTCCGATCTACTCGTCATCCTCGACGATGTTCAATTTCCATTGGGAACAACTTGGATCAGCAGGAATCGATTCAAGAATGACCAAGGAACCCTGTGGATCACCATCCCTGTGTGGAAGAAGGGGCTTGGTCTGCAACGCATCAGACAGGTAAGAATCTGCTATGAAGGAAGCTGGAAGAGAAAACACCTTGCCAGCCTGAAGACCGCCTACGCCAACGCCCCCTATTTGGGCGAGCATCTTGGTGTTGTGGAAGATATGTTTTCCGGAAGATTTGAAAGCCTTATTGAGCTGAATATGATGGTTATTCGATACTTGGCAAAACAGTTAAGGATTGATACCCCAGTCATGCTCCAGTCTGATTTGGGAGCCAGCGGCAAGGGAACCGAGCTTCTGATAGAGATTTGCCGCAAAGTCAAAGCATCTCATTTTGTAACACAGACTGCCACCGAGAAATATCTTCATGTGGACCTGTTTGCCCACACAGGCATTACGTTGAAGTTCTTCAGGCCGCCCTCCCCTGTCTACCCGCAGCTTTGGGGCGAATTCATCCAGGATCTCTCTGCCTTTGACCTCCTGTTTAACTGCGGGCCAAAGAGCCATGACATCCTGTGTGGCTCACCCGACGATGCCGGATAAGGCGTTGAACACCCCATAGGTAACCCTGCCGAGTTCGTCATAGGCAATCTTGTCGGAAGTGTCTTCAGAGGAATGGTAATGTGGATAACGAAAAAGGGCGGTGTCCGTAACCATAATGGCAGGAAAGCCGCAATGCCAGAAAGACCAGTGATCGGACCAGTCTATCCCGGTCAGGAATCCAAAAGTTGCCACACATTCAATCGGGAAATCACTCCCTTTCATGAAGTGTCTTGCAAACGATGTAACCAGATGCTTTGAGCGAAGGTTGCCAACCACAGCAATGAAGTTGCCCGTGTCTGGATAAAAGAAGCTGAAGGGAAAAGGGTATTTCTGGGTCTTGGGTTCGTTGCGGTAGTAGCCAATAGTCTCAAGACACACCATGGATACGATGTTTTCCTTCTTCCTCCGACACGCCTTGGCATAGACAAGGCTGCCCATGGAGCCCGTCTTGAAAAATGGCGGCTCCTCATTCGTAAAAGCCACAAAGCGCAGCGTTCTGTCAGGCGTATGGGTGCTGAAAAGTCGGCTCAGCTCAAGAAGTGCTGCCACGGCAGACCCGTTGTCATTGGCGCCAGGCGCCCACGAAACCGTGTCATAGTGGGCACCCACAAGCACAATTTCATCTGGGTTTGATTTTCCAGGGATTTCAACAGCAAGGTTTCGGCATGCAACATTCTGAATAGTGAAGGTTTGGGTGCTCACCTCATATCCTGTCTGTTTCCAGAAGTTGGCGATGTAATCGCCGGCAGCATTCAGCTTTTCAGGCACAAAGATGTTCCGGGGTCCAATCTGATCCGCAAGCATGGCAATGTGCGCCTTCAGCCGGCCTTCGAGATCACCGATGACCTCCCAGTCATGATTGTCTCGTGTGGGTCGCCCGACATCCGGCCGGATGTCGATCATCGCCTTGTAAGCCCATACGCTGAAAGCCAGCAGAAATAAGAGAAACGACCCGTAGACCATGACTCTCGCTTTCCACAACTGTCATCTCCCGACGACATCAAGAATTGTTCTCAAAAATATGTTCCGATTAGTTTTGACTAAACCCTCCACCTCTGGTGGAGGACCCGGATAGGTTCTACCGATCCGGGGAGAAATAAAATAGGCTCTTCCTCCAGGAGAGTCCCGCGAAGGGACAAGGAGGAAGAACCTATGCACGATTGGCAGAGTTTATCCCACGTGCGGTGGGATTGCAAGTACCACGTGGTGATCATTCCGAAGTATCGGAAAAGGAAGCTGTATGGGAAAGTGCGAAAGCGCGTGGGAGAAGTGCTCCGGGAAGTATGCCGGCAGCGAGGAATAGGGGTGGTGGAAGGACACGTAATGCCGGACCACATCCACATGTGTCTGAGCATTCCCCCAAAACACAGCGTGGCATTTGCAATAGGTTTTATCAAAGGCAAAAGTGCTGTAAGAATCCATCGGCAGATTCTGC
>JASFIH010000132.1:0-4168 GCA_050122775.1 Deltaproteobacteria bacterium | reverse complement strand
AACTCGCGCAGATACCAGAGGTGATTGTAACGACCTTTGGAGACCTCATGCGGGTGCCTGGTTCTACGGCTTCACTCCAAGAACAGAAGACCCTTGGCGCTGACGTGCGCATGGTCTACTCGACCACGGACGCGGTTCATGTTGCACGACAGAATCCTGAAAGAAAAGTGGCCTTTCTTGGGATCGGATTTGAGACCACCGCTCCCACCATTGCTGCGGCTGTGTTGGCGGCAAGGGCCGAAGGCGTTGATAACTTCTCAGTGCTCTCCTCACTTAAGCTCCTTCCCCCCGCCATGTATGCGCTCCTTTCGGGCGGAGAACTCGATGTAAGCGGATTCATCTGCCCTGGACACGTGAGCACAGTGATTGGAACAGCGCCTTATGAGCCTGTGGCAGCCCAATATCACACGCCCTGTGTTGTTGTTGGTTTTGAACCTGTTGATATCCTGCAAGGCATCCATATGTTGGTGAGTCAGATCGAGACGGGTGAAGCCCGCGTGGAAATACAGTATAGACGAGCGGTAAGGCCTGAGGGGAATCGTAATGCCCTCAAGACTATCTATGATGTTTTTGAGCCGTGTGACGCACAATGGCGCGGGCTTGGAATGATTCCAGCCAGCGGCCTCGCCTTTCGGCGGGATTATCGGGCCTTTGACGCTGAGGCCCTTTTTGATTTAGAGGTGCCAGAGCCCGCGGAACACAGAGAGTGCAAGTGTGGTGACATCTTGCGTGGTGTAATGATCCCGACAGAATGCAAACTGTTTCGACACCTTTGTAGGCCAGAAAATCCCATCGGGCCCTGCATGGTTTCAACAGAGGGAAGCTGTGCAGCGTATTACAAATACAGCAGGAATTGAGTAGGATTGTAATTTGTAACTTGCGCCCGTCGTTCAATTATAGTAATTCCCGTTTGTAGGTTCCGATTTGAGCACCAGACCCGTAAATCCGAGACACAGACTTTCACAATCTTCCTGATCCTGTTCGACGCCAGTTATTTCAATTTGCTCATAAAGGGGGTGATTCATGAAGCTCGTCTGCGGGTGGTAAAGTGATCTAACAACAATCCTGTGAAAGGAGGTTGAACATGCAGATGCCACTCGGAAACATATCGCGCAGGGACTTCATGAAGTACTGTGCGACCACGGCGGCTGTTTTGGGCCTTTCAGAACTTGAGTTTGCAGCCAAGGTTTCAGAAGCGCTGGCTGCAGCCCGCACAAAGCCTCCAGTGATCTGGCTTGAAGGTCAGGACTGTGCGGGCTGCTCTATTTCGTTTGCCGGTTCCTTGTACCCTTCTATTGCAACCATGCTCTTGGCAAGGGTGTCCTTGCGATATCATGAGGCTATTATGGCAGGCTCCGGGCATGTGGCAGAATCGGCTTATAACGAAACAGTCAAAGAAGGCGGTTATGTGCTGTGCGTGGAAGGATCGATACCCACGGCCGATGACCGGTTCTGCATGGTGGGTGGTCGGCCCTTCCGGGCAATGGTAGAAGAAGCCGGGGCCAAGGCTGCAGCGATCATTGCCGTTGGTGCCTGTGCCACCTATGGCGGCATTCCGGCAGCAGGCCCGACCGGCGCCGTTGGTGTCAACAAGATCATCACGAACAAACCTATCATCAATATTTCAACCTGCCCCGTCCATGCCGACCACTTAACCGGCACCGTGCTATACTACCTCACTACCAAGAAGGTGCCGCCCCTTGACAAAGACGGCCGTCCGAAAATGTATTTCGGAGAGCTTATCCACGACAATTGCAGGCGACGATCCTATTTTGACAATTACACGTTCCTTGCCGACTGGAACGACCCGAAGCAGAAGAACTGGTGTCTCTATGAAAAGGGCTGCAAAGGGCCTGACACGTATTCGGACTGCCCGGTGAGACGATGGAACGACGGTCTGAACTTCTGCATCGACTGCGGAGCAGGTTGCATGGGGTGTGCGGAACCCGAGTTTTATGCAGGGATGACACCCTTGTACACAGCACAGAGCGAACGATCCCGAAACATCATGGCGAGAAAAAAGGCCGGTTTGATTCCGCCGCTTAAAAAGGGATAAAAGGGGGTGACGGAGCATGGGAAAGAAAATCGTTGTTGATCCGGTCACAAGGATTGAAGGGCACCTCAAAATAACCGTTGAAGTCGAAGACGGAAAGGTCAAAGACGCCTGGAGCAGCGGCACCATGGCCCGGGGATTTGAGATCCTTTTGCAGGGAAAAGACCCGAGGGATGCCCCCTTTGTAACGAGCCGCTTTTGTGGGGTCTGCTACAGCGTTCATCAAATGGCCAGTGCCCGAGCCTTGGACGAGGCTTTTGGAGCCAAAGTGCCCTGGCCTGGAACACTCCTGAGAAACCTGGTTATGGGCGCTGAATACATCTATGACCATGTTCTCCATTTCTACCACCTCAGCGCGTTGGATTACATTGATATAATGGCGGTAGCCGCGTACAAGGGGAAAGACAAGGACCTGACCGATGTAAAAGACAAAGTGGTTAGCCTGGTCAAGGCCAAGGACAGCTTTCCCCTGACGCCTCGGTACAAACCGGACGAGTACTGTGTGACTGATCCAGATATGGTCACTTCGGCGGTTAAGCACTACATCGATGCCCTTTACATGCAGGCCAAGGCCCGGAACATGGGTGCCATCTTTGGAGGCCGACAACCACACTACCAGAGCATCGTAGTTGGAGGCTTTACTCAGCTGCCCGATGCGAATCAGGTCGCAAGGTTCCGAGCGATGCTGGATGAGCAGGCCAAATTTGTCAACGAGGTATACATCCCAGATGTTCTTGCCTTTGGAACAGGGCCGCTGCTTCCTCTGGCCAAGGCGGGCATAGGGGGTGGTCATTCCAACTATATGTCTTATGGCGCCTTTGAGCTGGATGAGGCAGGTAAAGACGTTGTCTTCCCGCCGGGCGTCATTATGGGTTTGGATCCCGCCAACATTACGGTCAAACCCTTTGAACCCGACAAGGTGACGGAATCGGTAAAGTACAGCTGGTATAAAGACGCAAAGCCAGCACACCCGTATAAGGGTGAGACCAAGTATGATCTTGATAAGAAGGACGGGTATTCATTTGTTAAGGCTCCACGTTATGATGGCAAGCCCATGGAGGTGGGGCCGCTAGCGCGGATGCTTATGGCCAAGAATCCGGACCTTCTCGGATTGGTTGGCAAGGGTGTTAAGCCAGGCGCTGTGGCCCGTCATGCGGCTCGAGCCATCGAGACGAAACTTGTTGTGGATGCGTGCTACCGGTGGATAGATCAGCTACTTTCCGAAATGACCAAACCTGGCTTGAAGATTCATGATGCGGCCCACTATCAGCCGCCGAAATCAGGAAATGGTGCGGGGTTCTATGAAGCACCACGTGGCGCTTTGGGGCACTGGGTAAAGATAAAGGATAAGAAGATCGAGAATTACCAAGCAGTGGTGCCCTCTACCTGGAATGCATCACCGAGGTGCGACAAAAAGCATCGAGGCCAATACGAGGAATCACTCATTGGGGTGCCCGTGCCAGACCCGGACAATCCCATCAATGTTGTGCGGGTGATCCGCTCCTTTGATCCCTGCCTGGCCTGCGCGATCCATCTCATCGATCCCAAGACCAATCAGATCAAGAAATTTATTGTGGAATGACCAGGACCAGGCAATCCAATGCGTCCAACACGCTTGGGAAAGGCAGTGATGCCTCTCCCAAGCGTATTGTCGTTCTGGGGGTTGGGAATTTGCTGCTCTCTGACGAGGGTGTCGGTGTCCACGTGGCCAACAAACTCATGGGGATGGATTTGCCTGCAGGTGTACAAGTGGTTGAGGGGGGAACCGATGGCTTTCGTCTTATGAACGTTGTCACGGGAGCGTCTCGCCTCATTGTCGTGGATGCAGTAAAAGGGGGAGGAGCCCCCGGGTCGATCTACCGATTTGACATCCAAGACGCACCCACATATCCAGATGTCTACAAGACATCTGTTCACCAGATTGGCATCCTGGAGGTTATTCACCTTTCAGAGCTGATTGGCGACGCCCCTGAGACCACGATCATCGGGGTTGAACCCAAGTCTATAGGGATGGGGATGGAACTGTCACCCGAAGTGCAAGCCAAGTTTTCCAGGATTATCGAAGTGGTGATGGAAGAAGTTAGACGCGCCTCTGTGTGCGCCGGCTCTGCACAC
>JASFIH010000131.1:0-4199 GCA_050122775.1 Deltaproteobacteria bacterium | reverse complement strand
TGATTGATATAGCAAAGCGTCTGGGTTTTCAGACTGGAGAACTCATTTTCGTTGACCATGATGATGCCGTCGCCGACTGCGAACAACACTTGGCCTTTCAAGAAGAGGGATAGGGATATCTTCCAAGGAGGCGCCTCATGCACATGACGTTTTACGGGGCTGTCCGGGAAGTGACGGGCTCGATGCATCTCCTCACAACCGGGAGCGACCGGATTCTCCTTGACTGCGGGATGTTTCAGGGCCGCCGCCAGGAAAGCGCAGAAAAGAACAGAATCCTCCCGATTGACCCGCACATTCTAAACTCCTTGGTGTTGTCGCATGCGCACATTGATCACTGTGGACGCATTCCCCTTTTGACCAAGAATGACTTCGGGGGGCGCGTAGTCTGCACTCGCGCCACTGCAGATGCATGCAAGTATCTCCTTGAGGACAGTGCTCATATCCAGGCATCAGATGCTGCCTATCTCAACTATAAGACGGTCAGGTCCGCCTTGGCCGAGATGAGGAAATCCAGCAAAGCGCGGAAGATCTCAAAACGCAAACTGAAAGAGATTAAAAGGCTTTTGAAGAAAGGCCGCCATGAATTGAGGGTGGAGGCCATCAACGAGCTGATCAATTACTACCATCTGGATGGGGTGCGGCCCCTCTACAGTGTTGAAGACGTCCGAAAAGCGCTCACTTATTACGACGGCTACCCCTATCGACACCCGATTGTCATTGGAAAGGATGTGACCTGCAGGCTTTATGATGCAGGACACATCCTCGGTTCTGCAATCACCATGATCAGGGCCCAGGAAAACGGTCGTACCTTCACCATCGGTTATACAGGCGACATTGGCCGGTTCAATAGGCCAATCATCAAGAATCCAACGCTTGATTTTGAAGAGGAAGACCGGCGGGTCGACTTGTTGATCATGGAAAGCACGTACGGCAACCGCCTTCACGAACCAGTGCAGGATCTGAAGCCTCGGTTGAAACAGGTGCTTGTGGACAGCTACAACAGGCACGGGACAGTCTTGATCCCTGCTTTCGCATTCGGACGGACCCAGGAATTACTCTATTTGCTGCACAGGCTCGTTAACGAAAAGCAAGTCCCTGAAGTGCCGGTGTATGTGGACAGCCCCCTGGCAATCAACATAACCCGGATATTTGGCGAGCACCCTGAACTCTACGACAAGGAAACCCATGCAGGTTTTCTGGAGCAGGGGATAAATCCCTTTTCGTTTGAAGGTGTTCATTTTGTTGCATCGGTTGAAGAATCCATGGCGCTGAATCGGGAAGATTCTCCGCACATAGTCATTGCCGCGTCGGGCATGTGTGAGGGCGGACGCATTCTGCATCACCTTCGCTGGAAGATCCACAATCCCAACACCACAATTCTGATTGTGGGCTATATGGCTCAGAATACGCTCGGTCGTCGAATCCTTGAATATGGCCAGGCTTATGAAGCATCTGGTAGGAGCGGTGAGGCGCCAATGCTAAGGTTCCTCAACAAGGAATATCCGCTGAAGGCCCGCGTTGTCAGCTTGGGAGGTCTCAGCGCTCACGGGGATAAGAACGAAATGCTGCGATTTCTGCGAGAGTCGAATCTTCGCATCAAGAAAATCGCCGTCGTTCATGGTGAAGAGGACCAGTCCGTGGCCCTGGCACAACATCTCAAGGAGGAAGGTTATGCTGCCGTGGTACCGAGAGTGGGGGAGACGCTCCAGATCGATTGATCACTGGGGATGCTGTAAACAGCTATTTTCTTCCGTACTTTATTCGGTGTGTCGAAACAGTTTTTGAGAGGGCACGTGACATGGAAATTCAAAAAGTGTATGTCAGGCAGGACGATACGGGGGTAGTCGTCTGTCCCGAATGCGGCATATCAAAAACTGCCAGTGTGGCAAGATTCAAAGACCGCAGAGACCCCTTGAAGATAAGGTGTAAATGCGGGTGCGCCTTTTCCATTTACTTTGAGTTCAGGAGGGCCCACCGTAAAGAGACCAACCTGAGGGGCCGTTACAGTAGGCTTCCGGCATGCATGGACTGGCACAGTATGCAGGTAAGAAACCTCTCCCAAACCGGCATTGGTTTCTCCACGTCGGACGCACACGGCCTCAAAAAGGGGGCGGAACTCAGAGTGAAATTCGAACTTGACGATGTAAAGCGGTCTGAAATTGAGAAAGATGTCATCGTGAGGGTGGTCAAAGACACGTATGTGGGCTGCGAATTCAAGACATCAGCACTGTTCGACAAGGCGTTAGGGTTTTACCTCATGCCCTAGTGCAAATCTTCGTCGGCACTCCCTTTGCCATCGAAGGCGATCTCAGGTTCTGCAATGGCTTTGGATATGGCGACTTGCTCGGGATGCTCGGGCCTCAGTCTTCGACCTTGATCTTCGTGAGCCTGGACTTTCTGGCTCCTGTTCCCTTCTTCACGGCCTCGATGCGTTCGTCTATGAGGGCCTTGATCGCTTCCAGGAACTCAATCCGCGCGTTTTGCATGTGTTGAAAAAAGGCAGACTTTTTCTCTGTCATACCTCTTAGACTTCCCAGAATCAGACATACGGGACAAACAAAGGCCTCCTGTTCTCCTACCGTTTTGCTGGCTTTTTTCTTAGGCGCCATGGGTTCCTCCAAACTTTATGACAATCTTGTTTCGTTCTACCTTCGCACCTGAAGGCGTTCTTGCGGCGATGTTACGCGGGAGCAATACGTGGCGTTTAAACCCGCCAATACGGACAATGAGCTCCTCGTTGCGTTTGCTGAGTTCCACTTCCTCTTTTGTGAGAAAGGGGATCTTGATGTCCAGGAAGTAGTCCCCTTTCACCTTCCTGAATCCATAAGGGGTTTCGGCATGCAGAATCTGCTCGGGGTTGCGGGCCCCGTAAACCTCATTTGCCAGTTTGGCCAACTCCTCCATCCCCACAACTTGGTCGCTCAGCATGGGGACCTTAAGGATGGGAATCGGACTGAAGAGTTGTTCAGTCTCCTTTATGTAGCGGTCCTGTGTCTGCTTCCAGCGGACGAAATATCCGTCATCGACCGCTTCCGGGAGTATGCGATTGATGATAACAGCATCCACACACATTTTGTAGAGGCTGAAGTACATGTATGCCCGTTGTGTTTCCTTCAAAATGATCTTTTCGGGGTTGGTAATTAAACGAACCGTGGTCATCGTGGGGTCTGACAGGATTCTGTCTATGCCTTCAAGCCGATCGAAGAGCCGCTTAATCGTTGCAAAGTACTCGTCTTCAGGAAGGGGAACGTCATAGAGCCTCTTGGTGAGGGGTCGGGCGACCTTGACGATCTTCCGCTCAACATCAAAGAGTTTCTTCATATACCATTCCAGGCTCGTGGGAATACTGATAAACCGGATCGACTCTCCGGTCGGTGCACAGTCAAGGAGGATGACGTCATAGCGCTTCTGGATGACGTAACGATTGATGTAAAGAAGTGAGCTTACCTCTTCCATGCCCGGGAGAATGGCGAGTTCTTCGGCCAAGACTTCATCAATTCCCGAGATGTTTAAGAGACTGCTAATATACTTGTGAACTTCCCCCCAATTTTTCGCGATTTCCTCCTGCGCATCCACCTCCTGGATGAAAAGATTTTTTCCCACGCGGATGGGCAGGCCCTTGTTTTTGTCCATGAGCGTCTTGTCTAAGTCAAACGAATCTACTAGGCTGTGGGCCGCATCAAGGGACATAACGAGTGTCTTGAGCCCTTTTCGTGCGCAAGACACGCCGCTTGCAGCAGCAATACTCGTCTTGCCAACGCCGCCCTTCCCAGCAAAAAGCACGATTCTCATTTGAAGCACCCCACGATCTCAATGACATGGATTCCCTTGTGGAAACAGAGACATGCCAATGTGATTAAGAATAACTATATGACAGAATCTTTCACAAGTAAAGGCAGACACAGGCGCGAGTATGCCCACGAGTGAAGGGTTTATGCCTTGACCACGGTGGGTGCTTCACGTATGTTTGCGAACATGGCAGTGCGCTTGAAACCAGCGAAAATGGTAGGCTTTGGGATTCTCTGCCTTTGTCTTCTAACGGCAGGCGTAGGCGTGTGGTTCTACCGTTATGCCGTGACACCCACGGGAACCTCAGAGGCAAGTGGCGTTGTGTGGATAAAGCCTGGCCAGAGCTTTTCAGAAACCGTCACGCAACTTCAAGGAGCCGGCTTTGTCTCGCACCCGGAGCGGTTTCAATA
>JASFIH010000130.1:0-4203 GCA_050122775.1 Deltaproteobacteria bacterium | reverse complement strand
ACAGATAAGTCACAAAAACACGGCACCCTCCCGCCAGTCACTTCAGAAAAGACATCATAGTGCCTGTTTGTGATGTCGGGTAGTTAATGTACTCTTTAGTACTTGCAAGCTGATTGGGGTTAGGCAATTTCAATCAGGTGTGGTATATTTATTCGGGAAACGAAGCTCCCTGCAGTCCCACCTTGCGATGCCACTTCTTGTTCGGGGAGTAAACCGGTCAAAATGTCTGAGGAGATTGTCAGTCCCCGAAAAGGGAGCCGTGACCCTGAGCTTGGACCTGTGGCTGTTATGGTGGCCATGGAGAAAGACTTGATCCTGATACGCCAAGCCATGGGCGTTCGCGGCATGCCAGTCAGCAAAATCATGACAAGCAAGTTATACACGGCAGCATACCCCTATCAAGGCGTTAGTGTGGTGGGACCCATGCTGGGTGCACCTCAGGCTGTGATGGTCTTGGAAAAGCTGGTCGTGCTGGGCGCACGCAAGATACTTTTTCTTGGCTGGTGTGGCTCTGTGCAGAACGGGATAGGGATTGGGGATTTTGTGGTGGTCGATCGAGCCCTGGTAGGGGAGGGGACATCTCAGTACTATGGATCCAGGGGTGAAGTTGCGAAGGCGTCAAAAAGGCTGAGTGCGTCTATTGAAAAGAGCTTGGTAGCGCATGCTGTGTCTTTTCACAAGGGCCTTGTATGGTCCACCGATGCGCCCTACCGGGAGACGAGACAGAAGGTTTTGTCTCTTCAGCAAAATGGGGTGCTTGGGGTGGACATGGAGGCCTCGGCTTTGTTCAGTGCAGCGCGATTCCGGCAAGTTGAGATGGCAGCCCTTCTCGTGGTTTCAGACGAGTTGGGTTCATTGCGCTGGAAACCCGGGTTTTCAAGCGGCAAGTTTAAGAGAGCGCGAAGGATGGCTGCGGATATTATGTGTGATACGACCCGTAAGCTATAGCCTTGCCCAGTGAGCACATTAGAGACGTCGGAGACCATGAAAGAAGATGTCAAGAAGAGGGTAGCTGAACTTCGTCAGGCCCTTCACCGCCACAATTATCTCTACTACGTCTTGGACCAACCAGAGGTTTCAGACGCTGAATACGATCGTCTCATGCAGGAGCTCACATCTTTGGAGTCAGCGCACCCAGAACTTATTGTGCCTGAATCTCCCACACAAAGGGTTGGGGCGCGTCCCCTTGAGAAGTTTGACACGGTGGTTCACACAATACCCATGTTGAGCCTGGAAAATGCCTTCAGCAAAGAGGCGTTGATCGCCTTTGATGAAAGAGTGCGGCGGTTTCTGAAGACCGACGAGGAACTGCTTTACACCGCAGAGCCGAAGTTGGATGGCGTTGCTGTGGAGCTTGTGTATGAGAATGGTCGGCTGGTGGAAGCTTCCACACGTGGCGATGGCTACACAGGCGAGCGCATTACGCCAAATATCAGGACAATAAGGACGGTACCCCTTGTGCTCCTTGACACAACGAACACGAAGATACCTTCACGCCTTGAGGTGAGGGGAGAAGTCTTCATCCCAGTGGAAGCCTTCAAGCGGTTGAACAAGGCGCGCCTTGACATGGGCGAGCCGCTCTTTGCCAATCCACGAAATGCAGCAGCAGGATCTCTGAGACAGCTTGACTCCCGGATTACGGCCAAGCGCCCCCTCGAAATTTTCTGCTACGGCGTGGGCGTGGTAACTGATATTGAGTTCGTGTCACACTGGGAAACCCTTCAGGCGCTGAAGGCACTGGGCTGCCGTGTGAATCCCCATATCAGACCGCACGCCACGCTTGAGGATGTCATAGCCTACCACAAGAAGTTGCTCGAAAGGCGTCACGCGTTTCCGTACGAGATGGACGGCATTGTGATCAAGGTGGATGATTTGGTCCTGCAAAGGAGGCTGGGAGAGAAGTCACGCAGCCCCAGATGGGCCCTGGCCTACAAATTTCCCGCCACGCAGGAGACCACCCGTGTGCTGACAATCGACGTACAGGTTGGCCGGACGGGGGCACTAACGCCTGTGGCCCACTTGGAGCCTGTTTCTGTGGGCGGCGTGACTGTGAGCCGTGCTACCCTGCACAACGAGGACGAAATAGGGAAAAAGGATGTGCGTGTTGGTGACATGGTGCTCATAGAACGTGCAGGGGACGTCATTCCTGAGGTTGTCAAGGTTGTCACGACAATGCGCAAAGGAGACGAAAAGCCCTTTAAGATGCCCGTTGCATGCCCCGTGTGCAAGTCTCCGGTGCTTCGTCTGCGGGGCGAGGCTGCGTGGCGATGCGTCAACGCGAATTGTCCTGCCCAGGTAAAGGAAAGAATCAGGCATTTTGCGTCAAAAGGTGCCTTTGACATTGACGGCATGGGGGCCAAGCTGGTCAGTCAACTGGTAGACAGGGGACTGTTGAAGTCTTATGCTGACACATTTTTTCTGGATAAGAAGACGCTGGCAGGTCTTCACAGGATGGGCGAAAAGTCGGCTCAAAACCTCGTGGACGCGATAGTCAGAAGTAAAGCCATTTCCCTAGGCCGGTTCATCTATGCCCTGGGTATCCGACATGTTGGCGAGCATATAGCCCAGGTTTTGGCTCGCCAGTTTCGAACCTTGGATGTCCTCATGTCTGCTCGTGACACAGACCTTGTGGCCGTAGATGAAATCGGACCCCAGGTGTCCCAGAGCGTGCTTGCCTTCTTTGATCATCCTGATAATCGCAGAAATATTGAACGGATGCTGAAAGAAGCTGGTGTGATACTGCTGGCACAAGAGGCATCCCCAGAAGCACCCCTGGCAGGCACCACGATTGTTCTTACCGGGGCTCTTTCGTCGATGACGAGGGCTCAAGCCAAGGCGCGCATTGAAGCGCTGGGTGGCAAGGTGAGTTCCTCGGTGAGCAGCAAGACCACCTTTGTCGTAGTCGGGAAAGATCCGGGATCCAAACTTGAACAGGCCAGAAAGCTTGGTATTGAAATCCTTGACGATGCTGAATTTGGGGAAATGCTTTCTTCGAAGGTTTCGACTTTAAGCGGTCTGTGATAGAGGGTCGGAACATATTCATGAAAATCAGTGAAGCGGAGAGAAGGGAAAGTCTATGAAAAAGTTGAGAGCCCATGTCTTCATTGACGGACGCGTTCAAGGCGTGTGTTATCGGCTTGATACAAGGCGTGCGGCCTTGGAAAGGAACGTGAAGGGTTGGGTGAAGAACTTACCTGACGGACGTGTCGAGGCTGTATTTGAAGGTGGCGAAGAAGACGTGCGGTCTATCCTGAAATGGTGTGAGGCAGGTCCGCCTCTTGCCCGCGTGAGTGAAGTCTCCCTGACATGGGAGACTTACACGGGAGAGTTCCGCGGTTTTGACATTGCATACGTGTAAAGGAAGGTTGGTTCTCATCCGATGACACCTCTCCTCATCATTCACAAACCGGTGGCGAAGCAGGACTTCGCGTCAGAAAATCTCTACAGCTGATAGCCGAATCGGATGAGAACCAATCCTAAAAGACTGAAATGCGTTTCCGGACTATAGTCCAGCCTTCAACGCTTTGCCTGGCTTGAACCTGACGGTGTTGGAAGCCTTGATCTTGATTGTTGCGCCCGTCTGGGGATTTCTGCCTTTGCGTGCCTTACGGCGTACCTTTGTAAAAGTACCAAAGCCTACGAGGGTAACCTTGCCATCCTTTTTCTTCAGGGCCTTCGTTACAGTGTCAACAAAGGAATTCAGCGCCGCGCCAGCCGCAGCCTTGGAAACACCAGCATCTTTGGCCATCTTGTCCACGATGTCTGCCTTTGTCATGGTTGCTTCCCTCCCTCTCTACTAAAAGTTTACACCAGTTCTTTTTGTGGACCCCCCTGCTATCGCGATTTCCCATTACATTGGAACGAAGCCTATGTCAACAGTATAATGCATTTCATTCCAATTTTTTTCGAAGAAGAGCAAGATTCTGCCTTGGTTTCCGGCGGGCACCCTCTCCATTTGCTGGAATTATCAGCGATTCCGACAAGGGCGGTTCAAGAAATTCCGAACGTTTTCATTTTGGAAAGAAGTGTGGGATGGCTGATTTCCAGGAGTCTTGCGGCACGGGTGCGGTTGTTGTTTGTTTGCTGCAGGGCTCGCTCGATCAGTGCCTTCTCAAGCACCATGACATTTGCCTTGAGAGACATGCCCTGCGCAGGGGGGGGAACGTTGGTGACGGTTGGGCCACTGCGAATTTCTTCCGGCAG
>JASFIH010000129.1:0-4253 GCA_050122775.1 Deltaproteobacteria bacterium | reverse complement strand
CACGACAACCCTTTGCTGGATTACTCTCTCCGAATCATGGGTTCCTAGACCCCACTTCTGCCCCAGAAGGATGAAACCAATCTCGTCAGGGTCATACCCAAAAAGCTTGGCTGCCTTGGCGTCCCCGGCAACCTGATCGTCGCTTAGAATCAAGGTGTTTCTGAGGGCTACATCTGAGGGGCTTCCCCCGGAAGGACCATTTTTGGTCATAATCCGGGTGGCATCTATGAGTGTGAGCGTGGGATTGAAAAATTGTGCGAGGTCCACGATACTCTGGTGAATGTCCTGGTGAAGAGCGCTTCTTCTTCCGCCCACACCCCCAATCCAGTTCTTCATGCCGAGGGTCAGGGTGCTCAAACCGTGGACCTTGGCCACTGGGACGCTCAGGACCTTGTCGGCCTCCACGAGCGGCACAAACACGGGCCAGACATCCAACCGCTGGCCCTGAATCTTCATATCCTTCATTAAGGTGGACCTGGGAAAAACCAGGTCTGCCCCGGTTTTCTTGGCCACGGCACCTATCCCGGTGAGGGCAAAACAGCGCCTCGCATCATGAATGGTGTGGTCTGCAACTCTGACTTTCTTGGCCCCGGCGTCAAGGCACAGTTCAATGACTGCTTCTACGACTTCAGGGGATGTGGTTGCCCCCAAATCAGGACATCTTGCCCACGAGATATTCGGTTTGATGGCAACCACGTCTCCCTTGGATACAAATCGACCCATCCCTCCAACCGCGTCAAAGACCTTGCGCGTCAGTTCTTTTATCTTGTAGCCTTCCGATGTACCTACGCCTTCAACACAGAACCTCTTGTCCCCGGTGGCAGCATGTGTTGGAGCCTCTGGCAGCAGGCGACACACCCCGAGGGTTGCTCCAGCAACGCCGGCAGATATTCGGGCGATTCGCTTCAGAGACTGCCTTCTGGTCATGAGATGATTGCTTTTCATGAGATACCCCCTCATGTTAGGTGTTTCATCGATGAAATGCACCGTCTTCCCAAAAAGATGTGAATAATTCGCTTGCGTGGACCATTGGGTCTCAGAGAGCTTCCAAGACAGCTCTCATGAAAGCTGGCAGGTCCTCTGGCTTGCGGCTGGTGATCAGCTTGCCATCCACCGCGACTTCTTGATCCACATAGTGTGCACCCGCATGAATGAGGTCATCCTTTATTGAAAAAAAAGAGGTGACCGTCCGGCCCCGGAGAATCTTGGCTGAAGCAAGCATCCAACCCGCGTGGCAGATGGCCGCCACCACTTTCCCTCCTTCAAAGAGGTCTCTTACCAGCTTTACCATGGCTGGATTGCGGCGCATGTGATCGGGTGCGTAGCCCCCGGGGATGACAACCCCATCAAAATCAGCGGCTGAAATCGTTTCTGCAGTGACATCCGGCTTTACTTGTGTGCCCGCTTTTCCAGTATAGGCTTGCATGGCGGAACCTACCACGACCACCTTGGCGCCCGCCTCCTTCAGACGGTAATACGGATACCAGAATTCTTGGTCGTTAAATATCTCCTCCACCAGGATGATAACCTGTCTCCCTTGTTGTTCCATCACCAGTCCTCCATCATTTCCAGCCCTGTAGGGCTTTCTTGTGCCACATGGGCCCCCATCACAAGACTGACCTAAACAGCGCATTTCTGTCAACACATAGTTATACGGGTGTGTCAACCCTCGGCTTGGAATGATTTGCACCTCCCATCTTGATTGGTTGGGACCGGTCGGGTGAATATCCAAATTCAATTGAAAAGGCCACTATGCTTTGTTATAGCAACGACATGAAGCGTGCTTTGTCATGGCTCGTGTGTGTCTCTATTCTTTTTTGTATGGCTGGGGATAGCCACGGTTATGTCCTGCCGGCCAAACAGATCCTCGGCTTTATGACCCGGCAGTTTGGCTCTGCCCGCACCCTTGTGGTTCTGCAGAAGACCGTTATCTATGATTCGTCTATGGAAGGGGGAATGCGTGAACTCGACGAGACACTTTATTACCAGCAGCCTGATCAGTTTCGGGGTGAGGTGAGTTCACCTGGGGGTGAACAGATTCGTGTAGTTGGTTCTCAAGGCGCCATCTCTGTTACAAATGGCCGGATTGTAGCCCAGACCGAAAGCACTTTTGACCACTTCAAAGATCTCATATTGTACAGGGACCAAGACCTATTGCTGGATCAATTGCACCAACACAACGTGAATACAAGTGTGGTGAGCCTGGGAAGGTACAAGGACAGGGTCGCCTATGTCATCGGGGCCGAGTACCCTGATGAATCCGTGCCTCAGGTGTGGATTGAAAAGGCCACCTTCAGGCCGATAAGGTACATCCTGAAAGGTGGTGGCCCTCATGAGACAGGTATTGAGGAGGTCGAATATGCCGATTACATGCGCCTGGACAAAGACAGGTGGTATCCGCAGCAGATCGCCTTCTACAGGAATGGCGAACTTGCCAAAGTGTATGTGATCAAGACCTTTAAGATCAATCCAAAGCTGCCCGATCAATTGTTTGACATTGCCTATCTCAAGACGGTTTACCAGCCAATGGTTCCTGCTCAGGTGCCGCCTTCACCGGCATCTGATGTAGATGAAGTCACAGAGACCATTCGAGATTTTACACGGACTTTTGAATGATGGAAAAGATTGTCATTGAAGGAGGCCACCGGCTAGAGGGCACGGTGTCCGTCAGCGGGGCGAAGAATGCGGCTCTTCCGTTATTGGTCTCTACCCTTCTCACCGAGGGATGCAGTACCTTCGATAATGTACCAGATCTCAGGGATATCAGAACGATTAAGAAATTGCTGACAGACCTTGGAGCCAAGGTCGAAGCGAACCAAGAGGTGGTCAAGGTAGACGCAAGCGGAGTGAATAGCCATGAGGCCCCCTATGATTTGGTTCGAACGATGCGGGCGTCGGTCCTCGTCTTGGGGCCATTACTGGCCCGTCTTGGACGTGCCCGGGTATCGCTACCGGGTGGGTGTGCCATTGGGGCCCGTCCCATAAATTTGCACCTTAAGGGCTTAGAGCAACTTGGTGCAGTGGTTTCACTCACTGAGGGCTATATCGAAGCAAACGCACCCTCGCTAAAGGGTGCTGAGATCTATTTTGACATTTCGACAGTTACTGGAACAGAAAATCTGATGATGGCGGCCGTCCTGGCCAAAGGGCGAACGATCTTGAGAAATGCGGCTCGCGAACCTGAGGTCGTGGCCTTGGCCGATGTCTTGAATCAGATGGGTGCGCGGATCACGGGGGCTGGCACGCCGGTTATTGAAATAACTGGTGTGGGTTCCCTGAAGCCCACCTCCTGCACGATCATACCTGACCGGATCGAGACGGGTACCTTCATGATTGCCGCAGGTGTGACCCATGGCGATATCAAGATCCAAGGTTGTGAGCCCAACCACCTTCAGGCCGTCATCAATAAAGTGCGCCAAGCAGGCGTCAAGGTTGAACAGGAAGCAGGCGGGTTGCGTGTCACAGGGGCTGAAACGATTTCCAGCACAGACGTCAAGACCCTTCCCTACCCCGGGTTTCCTACGGATATGCAGGCGCAGTTCATGGTGTTGATGTGTTTGGCGAATGGTTTGAGCGTCATCTCTGAGACCATTTTTGAGAATCGGTTTATTCATGTCAGTGAACTGCAGCGCATGGGCGCGAATATTACCGTGTCGGGAAATACTGCCGTGGTCAGGGGTGACACAGGGTTGACCGGGGCCCCAGTGATGGCCACCGACCTGAGGGCAAGCGCTTCGTTGATCCTGGCAGGTCTGGCTGCAAAGGGAACCACCGAAATTTCACGGGTTTATCACATTGATCGGGGGTATGAAGCAATCGAGAAGAAATTGGCCCACCTGGGGGCGCATGTGAAACGGGTGAATGAGTGAGACCAGGTTTGCCGCACCAAGAGATCCTATAGGACAGGCATGGTGGGGATGTCCCAAAGCTGTCTTATGGCATGGTCGTATGTGTCGGGCATGGTCTTTTCCCAAAGCCTGACAGGAAGCTGATCAATGGATGCCTTTCCAGAAATGGCAAACAGAAACAAATACTCTGTAATGTACCTTACATTTCTGGCAATCGATGACCTATATTCAGCCTGTTCCCTTTGAGCGAGAATCCTCTCTTCGTGCATGGAGCGGCCAAACTCCGATTCCACCATTTCTGGATAGTTGCTGGCGATGAGTTCAAGATAGACATCATCTTCTGCGGTTTCCACAAAGGTCTTGTAGTCCTCGATAATCGTACTCGGCTCCATTCCTCGACTGGCG
>JASFIH010000128.1:0-4271 GCA_050122775.1 Deltaproteobacteria bacterium | reverse complement strand
CATGCAAAATCACCGGGGCGAAAAGGGTTCTCCGGAAGGGTCACATCCATCAACTTGCTTCTCTTTTCTGGGGCTATGTGAACCGTCATGGGCAGAACAATGGCATACGGAACGGGAAGACGACGAAATACTCTTCGCGGAATACCAAAACCGTACTGGATATGGTGACCACCAGCCAAAACCAACATTTGCTCATGCTGACCATTCTTGCCTTGCAGATATGCGGCTACACTCTCGGCCATAGATTCATCCCACAATACTTGGACCCTATAAAAAGTGTCAAAATCCAATCCACCCATTGGATGTCCACCAAAAATCGCCCGAATGTGAGCCCGGTGGTAAGGATCTGTGAAGTCCAGCTCCGGCATCGGCTCCTCCATCTCTTTCAGTTCATTGGGCGATTCGGTCTCTCCCTTTGTGATGTCTATCCAGTCGTCAGGGGCTTGGAGCGCAACAAGCGGTATCCTGTTTTCTCGCATGTATTGCAGGAGAGATCTGTAGTATTCAAAGTCGTTACTCCAGTTTTCCACCCATACCTTCACAAAGTCCTTTTCATCCAATTGCCCAGATATCCACTGATTTGCAGCTTCCTGTGAAGACCTCTTGAGCATTTCCATGCCCACAGACACGTGATGGGGATTCCGTTGCGAGAGTTCCTTGAGGATCTCCAACTGTACCTTATGGCTGTTCACATTATCATGCGTTTCCGCCACGTATATGATTGTGGCACAGCTCAGCATATCCATTAACTGTTCTCGGGTGATCTTGACCCCGGTCTGAAGGTGGACGATATTGCCTTCCTCAAGGGAAGAGAGTTCTGTATATGGGGAACGCCAATCTGGCCTGTGGCTTGCGCAGCCCATGGCGAGGAGACAACAGGTTATCGCTGCTCCTATCATACTCTTGACCATGGTTGCCCTAATGCTTGAACATGCCATTCTCATAGATGATTACCTTTGCACCGGAAGTCAGATAGGCGCTGACCGTTTTCTTTTCTGTGTTTACTAGGTCCCAGTGAAGCGCTGAGTCGTTCAAGCCCAATCTTCTCCTCATGTCTTTTGTCAGTTGAGCGGGATTACCGTCGTATGTGTCCGAGTACGACGAGCCCAAGGCAATATGACAGTTACCGTATCGCCCACCATAGTTTTCGTCATAGAGCGTGTTCGCCATGAACTTGTTAATTCTTGAGAAGCGTTTGTCAGTCAGGGAGAACTCTCCAACCCGGCAAGCGCCAGCGTCCATGGACATTTGTTTCGTAACGAAATCTTCCCCCTTCTTCGCTTGGACCCTTACCGCTTTGCCTTTCTTGAAGTGCAATTTCACGCCTTCCACCCGGTTTCCGCTTCGAAAAGAGGGTTGGTTGGCGAAATACACCCCTTCGGTTCCTCGCCAGTCCGGAGACGTAAAGATTTCGAAACTAGGTATGTTGTGCCCCGAGATTCCCAGCCATCTTCTCCGCTCACCCGGTGTTATCCTCAGATCGATTGATTCTGATTCAATGCGGTAGTATTTGACCCTCATACTGTTCATCCATTTCTTGAGGGCCGCAGCCTCTTTGTAAATGGCTTTCCATGCCTGAACCGGATCATCCTCGTCAAGGTAGCAGGCCTTGACGACCTGGTTGGTGTACTGCCTGAACGAAAGCCTGGCGTGCCGAGCCAATTCGGCTGTAGGGAGCATACAAAGGGTCCAGCTGAATGCTCCCGTTTCTTCCCGTCTGTGAAGGATGTCGCGAAGAGGCTTTCTTGCCACAGCCACCTTTGCAATCCTGCGTGGATCCACATTACTTAGATGGGTTAATGATTCTGGGGCATACAGGTAAAAGCTCCCATTCAGATGTTCATGGAGTTCCTTTTCCCCCGGTGGTTCGAAGACGAGCTGTCTGTTGTTGGCCTTTTCATAGAAAATGCGCTCCATGTCGGTTGTCAGACCCGTACGCACAATAGGATGCATTCCCTCATCAAGGATTCTGGCCTGGAGGTACTCAGCCACCTTGACAGCGGCAGGGTCACACCGGATAAGGACAATATCATTCTTTCGATACTTGCTGCTCCTCGCCGTGTGCAAGCCCCACATGAGAACATCTGCATACTTGTTTAGTTGAATGTCAGTGAGCATCGTAAACCTTCCTCGGATTTTGTTTTCATCCCGATATCCCTTCCTTCCGGATATCTGTCGCTCAAATAAGTTGTGTCGACCTCTTCTGCAAGCCCTGCGAAACCTTCCGCCAGAGACTTCTTGGGGATCTGTCAACACATCTTCTAAGGGCCCTTTTCATAGCTCAAAAACCGCTGTTACCGCAAAGTGGTCAGACGGATAGACGCCATCCACGCCCTCTTGCAGTACCTCACAGGTTCTTAGACGGAGAGGCCCTCTATACAGAATCCAGTCAATATAGTCACCAGTGGGCTTCCCAGTGAATCTATGAAGCGTACCGGGATAAGGCGTTTTAAAGGTTTCACCAAAGCCCATTCCGCCTTCCAAATCGGTCCCTTTCCCAATCAAAAATGCATAACACGGACTTTCGGGTGTGGCATTGAAATCGCCAACAAGTATAGCCGGGAGTGCTTCATCATAGGCCGCCAGCTGGTCTTTGATGACACGGACAGCCCCCATCTGAGCCGGGTTTTCGAAATCAAAGTGGGTATCAATGCAAATGAGCGGTTTGCCATTGATCTGGAAGAGTCCCAGGGTGCCCTGTCTGGGAAAGCGGCTTCCAAAAGACCGGCTCGGGATATGAGGTGTTTCGCTCAGAAAAAAACGCAGCGCATCTTTGCAGACGATCGTTTTCCGATAAAATATGATATTGTCCTGCCAGAATTTGGGTGCTGGGTGCCGTCTGCCTATGTATTCATATCCGGACAGATGCTTGGCCAAGAAGTCGATTTGGAAATCGTTTGCTTCTTGAGTGGCAATCAGGTCAGGGCTATGTTTCGTGAAAAGCTTTACCACGCTTGCCTTGCGATGGTCCCAAGCATTGGACCCGTCGTCGGCGAGACCAAAGCGCAGATTAAGTGACAGCACGGACACAGTATGCATTGCCTCGTTTCATCCCGTTCAAAAGTCACCCTGCGTAGAGTGAAGGCAGGTATCTTCTTATGTCAAATTTGACTGTCTTAAAGTTTTCAAAGCTTACATCCCTAAAGACCAGACCCTCTTCACGTCGAATGACCTCGAAGATTTCAAGGTAGTTCAGCAAGATTCTTCTTTCCCAACTCAGCTTAAGCCGACTTGCCAGATCACGAATGCGATGTTTGTCTCCCTCAATTTCCAGGAAGACACCATAGGGCAACGTATCGATAAGTAGACGCGTTGTGTCAAGAACGAAGGTTTCCCGCCATTTCTCATAGGTCTGTTCGGGGTGAAATCCCAAAGCCTCCAAAATGGCTTGACACATGTGTAAGTCTGCCACTTCCACTTCCAGTTCCCTGTGCACCTTGAATTCGGGATCCGGGAGGGAAGGGGTTGACTTGAAAGTCAGACGGGTTCGATCATCCTGTCGGAGTCTTAGCAGAACGCCCTGTCGTTGCAAGCTCCTTGAAGCATTCTCAAATCGAATATTGGCTTCAAAGAGCCGGCCGGAGGGCCTGGCTCCAATGTCGATGAGGCTTTTGCGCATGGCCTCAACCTCTGGAAGAAAAAACTTCACCTCAATTTCAAGGGGAGCGTTCATTACATTTCATTCTTCTGAGTATTGGCGCCAAAAGCACATCCCCCCTTTTCAGAGGCAACGCCCGGCGTTTCGGATGATACAGGTATTGGAATCAGCGGAGATTGTCAAACACAATAGTCGCCGCAGCCAGGCGTGGGAGATGCATGTCTGTCCTTGGCTTGCACGAAGCCGCAGTGCAGGAGATTTTTTCCCTTGACAGGAGGCTGTGAGATCAATATAAAAATAAATTTTCAAATATTTAGAAGCAGAGAACATGGTGAGATGAAAACGTACAGCGCAAAACCAAAAGAGGTCGAAAAAAAGTGGTATGTCGTAGATGCTGCCGGGCACATCCTGGGCAGACTGGCAAGTTCTGTCGCATCCCGCCTCCGGGGAAAACACAAGCCCATCTATACCCCGCACATTGATACGGGGGACAACATCATTGTGATAAACGCCGACAAAGTTGCCTTGACTGGCAAGAAATGGGATGACAAGGTCTATTATCGCCACAGCGGCTATATTGGGGGACTTAAGTCGACGACAGCCAAGGAAATGTTGCAAAAATGTCCCGAAAATTTGGTCAAATATGCGGTCAGAGGTATGCTGCCCAAGAACA
>JASFIH010000127.1:0-4288 GCA_050122775.1 Deltaproteobacteria bacterium | reverse complement strand
AACATATGCATGAAAACCGCCCTACTTATCTTCGAGCCATTTCTCGATCATCTTCCTTTTTAACTTGTTAAGACCATACGCCTTCAACCCAGAATTGCTGCCGGACAGATTGATTTCGGAGAGGAAGATCGCCCCACCGGCTATAAAAAGATCCATGTACGCCCATGGGAATCTGCCAATTTTCATCATCTCCTTTCCAAACTCTACAGCCTCTTGGCCGGGTGTCATGATCTTTGTAACGCCACCAAATATTCTATTTTTCCAGAAGATTTTATCACTATTGCTCTTCTCCTTTGCCACAATAGTATCCTCCAGTATGACCAGGCGAATCTCCTTGAAATCCTCTAATACGGGTTGAATAACCACCGGAGGCTTTGCCGTATGCATGATGGTCCGGGCCAATTCGTTCAATGACCAGCATGGGTAGTCTCCCAACCCCATGGCTCCGCGGTCCTCCTTGACGACCGACTTTGTTATCTCCTTTTCCGCATACTCGCTCAAAACAGTGTGCGCCTTCGATCTTGTGAACACAACCCGGGTGTTGGGAACCATGTGATCCCGGTAATGCAATGCCTGATGGGCTTTGCTCATGCTGAGACTTTGACAAAGCAAAGGAGGGAACATGTCTACCCCTCGAGATTCGATTTCGTGAAAAATCCCGATGTACCTGGGCTCCATGATCCGGCATGAAACCTTGTCCCCTTTCCTGCATGAAGATAACAAACCTGTTATGTTCGTTCGCTTTCCATTCAACGACAAGCTGTGAAAGTGCATGGGCGTTTCCTTCTCTGTTTTCTCAGATGATGGGATAGCCTCCCCATCGTATCTTTCATCGACAAATCATAGTATATTTCGCAACATCAACCGCCTGACAACACCTTCCTCGTCAAACAGTTGGGCGCCCTTTAGCAGTCAAACCAGCTCCCCGCGCATAACCGTGACAGCCTGCCCTCCAAGAAAGACGCGGTCTCCTTCAACCCGGACATGAACCATGCCGCCCCGCTTTGAAGCCTGATAGGCAACGAGATCACTCTTGCCAAGCCGCCTGCTCCAAAAGGGACCAAGACAGCAGTGAGCAGACCCTGTGACCGGATCTTCATCCACACCGGCCGCGGGTGCGAAGAATCTTGAAACGAAATCATACCGGGAATGCTCTGCAATGCTGGTGACGATAATGCCACGGATGGGAATTCTTCTTAGCTGGATATAGTCTGGACGTATGTTTCTCACGGCTTGCTCAGAATCGAGTTCCACAAGATAGTCAAATGGACTTCTGCCTGTGTATTTGGGGAGCGCACCGAGCGCCTCACTTAGCCCAGGCGGGGCATCTACCGGTTCAGCCAGCGTAGCAGGAAAGTCCAGCTCGATCTCATCCCCCTTCCGTTCGGCAAACAGCGGTCCACTGCGTGTCTGAAATCTGGCTCGTTCTTGTGGGGTCAGAAGGCCAATTTCCCAAAGAATATGGGCGGTTGCCAGCGTTGCATGGCCGCACAAGTCTACCTCAACGGCAGGTGTGAACCAGCGCACGTTAAATCCGTCTCCCTCTTTATACACAAATGCCGTTTCTGAGAGGTTCATTTCTTGGGCGACTTTCTGCATCCAAGCCTCATCACGTGCACCCGAGAGAATGCAAACCGCCGCCGGGTTCCCCGCAAAAGGCCGATCCGTGAAAGCATCAACCTGGTAGATCTTTGGTCCCACGCTCTTCTTCTTACGCCTCAAACCGCAAAGCGGGTATCCTGCAAGTTGTGCCTGATACCATTGCTTCGCAGGCTGCTCCGAGCTCCCAAGAGGGCCAAGACGAACAAGGATTTACTCATTGCCTTGTGGACACCGGCCCCCTTATGATATTCGCCAACTTCAGTTCCTCTTCGGGCAGTTCAAATACACAGGCAAGGATGTCGGCCGGGCGGACGTGGTTTCCAGACGCTTCCTCCACGAGGATCTGAACTTTCTTCGGAGACAGGAAGATAGCCTCTTTCACAACAGCCTTCAAATCGATCGTCTTGGTGCGCCCTTTCCGATTTCGCCTGATCAAAGGCCACTTTTGGCTCTCTAAGAAATCCGTGAGCCTGCCTTCAGAAAAGACAGCCGCCTCTGTGGCCACGGTGTACTGCACAAGCTTTGCCCCGGGCTTCCAAGGCTGCTTGCCCGCGGGACTGCAACCAGTGATGGTAAGTCCCTGAGGCAGCTCCTGGTTGACATCCCTCATCAGTGTTTCACGTGAAACATATGTTGGCACCTGGACGGTAAAATGCTCCTCCAGACTTTCGGTCCCCACAGGAAGGGCTGTTTCAAAGGAGACCTTTGGTGCCGGATGAAACCCTGTTGAAAACCTTAACGGAATCCCTGCGCGCCTGAATGCCCGCATGAAGATCTTGACCAGCTCCAGGTGACCGAAGTAGCGGGCGGCGCCGCGCTTGGCATACGAAACACGAAGCTTCTGAAAAAACTCCTTGCCTATCTCTGTGGGCATCTCCGAGCCGACCCTGATACCCGCATTGGCCTCAAACGTCACGGGTCTCACGGTCTCAAAATCGCAAATGCCGCACAGGTGGCATTCCCCGTCTCGGCAATCTGGGGTTTTTTCTCCTTTAAGGGCCTTTTCCCATTCCAACCCCAAAAAATCCTTGGACACTCCGATGTCAATATGATCCCAAGGGAGCGGCTCCGAAAGATCGCGAATTCGCGTCGTGTAGAAATCAGCCGCTACATCACAGGCCTGCATGGCCTCTTGCCATCGCTTATACTGAAAATGTTCACTCCAGGCGTCGAAACGGCAACCGATCTCGTATGCCTTAACCAGCAATGGGCCCAAACGCCTGTCTCCCCTCGCCCACAGCCCCTCAAGAAGGCTCATTTGAGGGTTTTGCCACTTAAAATGAACACCACTGCCCCTCAGCCTTGCGCGTAGAAAATGAATCTTCGCCCTGCTTTCCTCCAAAGACGTCTGTGGGCACCACTGGAAAGGTGTGTGAGGCTTTGGAATGAACGTGGACACACTGACGTTAATCTTCCCCCCGCGGCGACCTGAAGGACGATCCTTTTTGAGGTGTGTCACCAGATCGACAATTGCACTCAGGTCGGCCTCTGTTTCTGTGGGCAGGCCGATCATGAAGTAGAGTTTTATGACCTGCCATCCCAATCCAAAGGCATTCTTGACGGTCTGCTCCAGATCTTGCTCGCTAAGATCTTTGTTAATCACTTCTCGCAGCCGCTGGCTCCCCGCCTCGGGAGCGATGGTAAAACCCGTCTTCCTGACCCGTTTGATCTGCCTCATAAGCGACGAGGTCAAGCTTTCAACCCTGAGGGACGGCAGCGAAACAGCAATGTTTTGCGGTTCACAGTGGTTCATCAGGTTTTCGATCAAAACCTGTATGGCGCTGTAGTCACCGGCACTGAGCGAGAGGAGAGACAGGTCTTCGTAGCCGGTGTTGCCCAGCGCCCGCCTTGCCAGGGAGACTACAGCATGGGGCGCACGCTCGCGCACGGGACGATAGATCATCCCAGCTTGACAGAACCGGCAGCCCCTCGTACAGCCTCTACAAATCTCCAGGCTGAGCCGGTCGTGGACAGGATGACCAAAAGAGACCACGGGATGGTCAGGGTAAGGGGCCCGGTTGAGGTCCGAAACCAAGGCCTTATGCACCGTGCCATACTCAGGAAACCGTGGTGTGAGCACCTGAAAACCCTGGGCATCGAAATGTGCCTTAAAAAAAGAGGGCACATAAACCCCTCGTATTCGGGACCATCTGGTGAGGAGCTCTTGACGATCGCCTCCAGCATTGTCCCATGCCACCCAGGCATCTGCGAGTTCAAGGATAGTCACCTCGCCGTCCCCAATGACCATAGCGTCAAAAAAATCAGCCATAGGTTCTGGATTAAAGGTGCACGGGCCACCTGCAATAACAAAAGGGTGTGACGCTAGGCGTTCCCGGGCAAGGAAGGGAACCCTGGATAATTCTAACATGGTCAAAATATTGGTAAAATTAAGTTCGTATAGAAGACTGAAACCAATGATATCAAAATCTGAAAGCGGCGTTCCACTCTCAAGGGAACACAGGGGAATTCCCTCGGCCCGTAACCTTCCTTCAAGGTCCACCCGCGGGGCAAAGACCCTCTCGCCAGCAATTTCTTCGCGGGCATTTAGGATGTGATACAGAATCTGTATGCCCAGGTGGCTCATCCCCACTTCGTAAAGGTCAGGAAAAGCTAGGGCAAACCGAAGTCGGATTTTGTCAGGATCCTTTTGCAGCGCGTTAATCTCAGTGCCCAAATAGTGGCTTGG
>JASFIH010000126.1:0-4303 GCA_050122775.1 Deltaproteobacteria bacterium | reverse complement strand
CAGCCTCTCCGATTGTATTGCACGCGCACGGTAAATCCCTTCCCTAATGTCGGCAGAGGTCATAGAATCATCCTGGTTGGCAAGATCCTTGTAGGAAACTGCCGGCACCTCCACGTGAATGTCTATACGATCCAGTAGCGGCCCCGATATCTTGGATCTATATCGGTACATCTTGGGATAAGTGCACGTGCACTCGTGGTTGGGATCAGAGAAATAACCGCAGGGGCATGGATTCATGGCAGCCACCAGCATGAACCTCGCCGGATAGGTGATACTGGTGAGTGCACGTGCAATGGTCACATAACCGTCTTCCATGGGCTGACGCAGCACCTCAAGCACATTCTTCTTGAATTCGGGCAGTTCATCCAGGAAGAGTACGCCATTGTGCGCTAGACTCACCTCACCAGGCCTTGGGATATGCCCCCCTCCAATCAGACCAGCATCTGATATCGTATGGTGCGGAGAACGAAAAGGCCGATGTGTAATCAACGCCTGAGACTCCCCCAGCATACCCACCACGCTGTATATCTTTGTCGTTTCGATTGCCTCTTCAAAAGTGAGTGGCGGCAAAATCGTTGCAAGGCGCTTCGCCAGCATGGTCTTACCTGCTCCAGGTGGGCCAATCATAATGACGTTATGCCCCCCCGCGGCTGCCACCTCCAAGGCCCGCTTCACATGCTCTTGCCCCTTGACTTCACAGAGATCAATCTCATCTGGCTGCGCTGCCCCGAAGATGGTGCCTACGTCCACCGATTCTGGCTCTATAGGCCGAGCGTTGCACAGAAACTCCACCAACCCGGCCAGTGTGGAGACAGGGAGGACTTCTATGTCATTCACTACAGCGGCTTCACGGGCATTGTCTCTCGGGAGCACCATGCCCCTGAAACCCGAATTTCTCGCCAGCAGGGCCACCGGAAGCGACCCACGCACAGGCTTGATTCGTCCATCGAGAGAGACCTCTCCGAGGATCAAATATTCCGTGAGTCGGTCCTGGGGCACTATCCCGGTCGCAGCTAAGATGCCAAGCGCGATGGGAAGGTCAAAACCCGTCCCCTCCTTCTTGACGTCCGCGGGCGCTAGGTTGACTGTGATGCGGTCGTCCGGAAACCTATAACCGGAATTGTTGATTGCGGACTTAACGCGGTCTTTGCTCTCCTTTACAGCAGCCTCTGGAAGACCCACCGTGGTGAAGCTTGGAAGACCCTGCCGAATATCAACCTCCACCTCTACCGTATAGGCATCAACGCCAAGTACGGCGCTACTAAATACCCTAGAAAGCAAGGTCTCCTCCTTTTGTACTTTGTCTCCTCGTCAAGATCTTTATCCTCTCACAGCAGACAAGGTAAGCGGGGTGTGTGACATGTGAAAGGACCTGTAAAATGTCCGTTAATGAGGTTAAAGTCTCTTTCATGGACGTGCGATCTTTCGCCGTTTAGCAAAGACCCCCTGCCAAGGCAAGCATTATGTCCACCTGCCCTATGAACGGTCCCGACACCTTAAACTGCAATGCGTACAACAAAGAGAACCGCCCTTTGTTGCAAAAACGACACATTGTTGCATACACAGCGTGTATCTTTCTACACATGTTAATAAGGACGTGCGACGAGGTCCAGCATTGAACATCCTAAAACGACCCAAATATATGGCTTTACTTTCTTGCTTTTATTCAATGGGTTAACTCTTATACGCCATGCCCTCCCGATGTCCTTTGTTCGCGTGGTATGCCTATTGCTATGGAACCCTTCTTAGTGTAAGAAGGGCCTCACATGATGTTCTTGTGAGGCCAGGATAATACCATCTCAGACAAAAAGGACGTACCGTGCATTCGCATCAACAGACCATAGCCGCGTCGGTTCACTGCAGTGGGATCGGGCTACATTCAGGCAAGAAAGTGAATCTGATCATCAGACCGGCGCCAGTTAACCATGGCATCAAGTTCCTTCGAACCGACCTGCCCCATAAACCTATCATAAGTGCGCATTTCCGAAATGTGGTGGACACCAGCCTCGCCACAACCCTTGGATCAGACGGTGTGATTGTCTCCACAGTGGAACATTTGATGGCAACCTTTGCGGGAATGTCGATTGATAATGCCTTGGTGGAAATGGATGCCTATGAAGCCCCTATCATGGACGGAAGCGCTGAGCCGTTTACCACCATGCTACAAAAAGCGGGCATTAGGCAACAATCGGGGAAACGATATACATTTGTTGTAAAAAAGCCGATTGAAATGGAAGATGGAGACAAGAAGGTCGGCCTTTACCCCTCGGACAACCTTAAGATCACCTATACCATCGATTTCGATCACCCGCTTGTAAGACGTCAGTCCTTTACCATTTCACTGACCGACGGGCTTTTTGAGAAGGAGATCAGCCGCGCAAGGACCTTCGGGTTCTTACACGAAGTCAATTACCTGAAGCAGAACGGTTTTGCTAAGGGCGGCTCCCTCGACAACGCTGTGGTCATTGATGATGACCGGATATTGAACAGCGAAGGGCTCCGATATGAAGACGAATTCGTCCGTCACAAGGTACTTGACTGTATTGGTGACCTCTCACTGCTGGGCATGCCCTTTGTTGGCCACATCGTGGCTTACAGATCCGGGCACGCCCTTAATCATGCCCTGTTGACCAAATTCATCGACCAAAGATCTTGTTGGGAGACTGTAGAATTTCCCGCCCTCTCGGCCTAGTTTCCACCCGATCTGTCTCCCCTAAATCCCTTGCAATTCGACAACCGTTTGGTTATTGTAAGTCCGTATGAAGAATACGGTTTTAATACTCTTACTTTGTCTGTTTTTGTCCGCCGCGGGTGTGGCATGGAGCAAGGATGCGAGGATAACAGACGTCATTGTGACCAACACCAGGGACGATCTTATATTGTATTTCAGGGTCCAGGATTGCTTCACCAAAGATCTCGAGCAAGCGATCCTAAATGGTATCCCTACCACCTTCACTTTTTTGGCCTCCCTGGACCATGTCCGAAGCTTCTGGAAAGACAGAAATCTGGCCAGTTTGGAGATTCGCCACACGGTCAAGCACAACAATCTGAAGAATGAATTCGTCATTACACGCAGCGGAGCGACGGATAAACCGATAACCGTCAACACCCTGCCCGAGGCTAAGAGAATCATGGCAGAGGTCGAAAATCTGAAAATTGCAGACCTAAAATCCCTTGAAAGGAACCACCGCTACCAGGTCAGCGTCAAGGCAGAACTCAGCAAGATCACCCTCCCGTTCTATCTGCATCATGTATTTCGGTTCTTTCTGTTTCTGTGGGATTTTGAAACGGACTGGTACACAACCGATTTCATTTACTGATACCGCTTTTCCATGAGACTATTATCAGCAGAAGAAGCCAGACGCCGCAAGCGTGAACGGATCATCATATTGATCCTTGTCATTGTGGTAAGCATTATTTCCTATGCAGTGACCAGGGTCGTTCGCTTTGGGGCAGGACTTCCCATATCCAGTACGGTTGTCGTCCTCATCCTCATCAACATCAACATGCTTCTGTTGTTGTTGTTGATTTTCCTGGTCTTCAGAAATGTTGTGAAGCTTCTTTATGACCGCAGACGAAAGGTCATGGGGGCTAAGCTCAGGACCAAGCTTGTAGTGGCATTTGCCAGTCTTTCGCTTATTCCAACCATCCTGCTTTTCTTCTTTTCCGTGCAGTTCATAACCTCGAGTGTGGCATTTTGGTTCAACGCCCCCGTGGAACAGTCCCTCGAAGGGTCTTTGAATGTCGGCAAATATGTGTATAAACGCTCTACTGAAAGCAACCGCTTTTATCTGGAACGGATTGCGTACCAAATTGCACGCCGTAATCTGCTCAAAGCGGAAAACAGAAGAGATTTGGCCCGATATCTTCAAGTTGCCCAAAGAGCTTTCAATATTCGGGCAATCGAAGTGTATTCCACGCGTTCTGAGCGTCTGGCACTCGCCTTGGATGCAGAACTGGAAGGGATGCCATTTGGTGCAGTGCCGGCAGATGCCATACAGAAAGAGTTGCATGAGGTTAGCTTTACAACGCTTTCAGACCATCTCTCTTCGGAAGAAATCGTTAGAACGCTCGGATGTATTCCTTCCAATGCAGGGCCTGATGAGGCCATCGGCGTGGTAGCGGTAAGTACGATCATGCCAGGCAGTCTTTCAGAGGATCTCGCTTCTGTCTCGCGGGGTCTTGATCAATACCAACAGATGAAAATGATGAAGGGGCCTATTCAGCTCAGCCACTTGATAACGCTATCCATCGTGGCCTTGCTGATCATATTCTGTGCCATGTGGTTCGGATTCTACCTAGC
>JASFIH010000125.1:0-4304 GCA_050122775.1 Deltaproteobacteria bacterium | reverse complement strand
TGTTTTTGCAGTGACTTAGCATTGGGGGATGCTTTTCCCCCTCCGCATTCCACCTTCGTTTCACTTCGGTGGCTGCGGCTTCCCCCAAAGCTAAGCCCCGAAAAAACAAAAGGTTTCCGTCAAGTCGTTCCAAGAAACTCCCCGACCCCTGAGATAAATAACAAACGGCCAGTGACCATATTCCCCGTGCAACACAGCCTTCCAAATTGTGTGAAAGCTAAATCACCGGTCTGGGCATTAAACCCGCTTCCTCCACGATGTGAGGAACGATATCCTCCCATGCAACTGCCATGACGTGGACGCCATGTACGCCCTCGATCTGCATGAGCTGCTCTATGGCCCCAACGCAGATCTTTACGCCCTCTTCCTTGGGATCCTTGGAATCCGCCATCCGGTCGACAAGCTCCTTGGGCACACTCAAACCAGGGACATTGTTTCGCATGTAACGCGCCATTCCGACAGACTTCATTGGTATCAGTCCAGCGATGATATGGGTCTTCTCGTGAAGGCCCTTGTCGCGGACCAGCTTCATCCACGCATCAAATTTCAGAACGTCAAAGATCCCCTGCGTCTGGATGAAATCGGCACCTGCATTTACCTTCTTAGCCAGCCGGGTGACCCTGAACTCAAAGGGGTCGGCGAAAGGATTGGCTGCCGCTCCAATAAAGAACGGCGCATCTCCAGATATCTCTTCACCATTGATGAACTTGTGATCGTCACGCATGGCCTTGACCATCTGGATAAACTGGATGGAATCAATGTCGTATACCCCTTTTGCTGTTGGATGGTTGCCGAACTTCTGATGGTCGCCGGAAAGACAGAGCACATTGCGAATATCTAGAGCCGCCGCTCCTAAGAGATCAGCCTGCAAGGCAAGACGATTGCGATCCCTGACTACCATCTGCAGGACAGGCTCGACACCCATTTCCTTCAAAAGAACACATCCGCTGATACTAGACATGCGAACAATGGCCGTCTGGTTGTCAGTGACGTTCAAGGCATCACAACACAACTTGAGCAGCTCCCCTTTCCGCTGAATGACCTTGGGCGAAGTTCCTTTTGGAGGTCCAGCCTCAGCAGTTACCGCAAACTGACCACTCTCCAGAATCCTTTCCAGATTGCTCCCTGACTTCATGATCTAAGATCCTCTCTGACCATCTTTCTGGGCCCCCCATGTCCGGCCGGCGACCAGTCTTTCACCGGAAAGATCTCCTCCAGCATCTCGAGTCGATCCAGCCTGGCAAGGCGGTCAATAATCATCTGCCATACGCAGTCGACGTCTTTGCTTATCTCACATTTTCCGTTCATTGATCCGCCACACGGCCCATTGAGAAGTTGTTTGGAACACCTGGCAATAGGGCACAGGCCAGCTGTTTTGTCCAGTATGCAGTTGCCGCAGCCAGCACAGCGTTCCGACCACACCCCCAATTCCTCGGTCACGCCCAAGAAGGTTGTGTTGCACCCAGGCAAGACCACTTTATCAGGGAAGCGTTCAGCCAAGAGCTGGACTCCAGCACCGCATGCCAAAGAAAGCACAGTATCACACGCAGACATCTTGTCCCCAATCAAGTCGACAAATTCGGGTTCACACTGCCTGGCGATGGCATCTCCGACAACCTCTTCCTTCTCGCCTGATCGTTTTCTCGCCATGCGAATTGCAGAGGAGATTTCTTCGACCTGCCGCTGTCCGCCGGCAAAAGACATGGCGGCACAAGTTTCACAACCGAGCACCAAAAGACGTCCGCAACCTTTTGTCATGGCATCAATCTCTTCGAGCTTCTTTTCTTCCAACGTGATCATAAACCCTGTTCCTTTTCTCGCAGCGGGTTCTCCCCTGGCTGCTTCATTGCGTTGATCAGCCGGTCAGCTGTTTCCTTATCCACAAGCCCTTTCTCTGGCATTTCGCAGATTTCAAGACGGTTTTCGCCTATCCCAAGTGCTTCAAGGAGGGTTTTCGCATGGGCCACCCGCCGTTTAGCCCTCTCTGTCTCCGTTGGAAATGGGTCTGCGTCAGGTCGGCATGCAGCAAGAAGCACTCCGTCAGCTCCCTGCTCGAAAGCCTTCAAGACATCAGACGTGTCAATTCTCCTCAATCCAAAGACCATGACGGGTAAGATATTGGGGTAGTCCCGTTCGAGTCTTTCCACATCGTCTGAGCCAAAGTTGCCATGGAGGTCAAAAAAGCCCACGATGAGAGGCCCTGAATGCTGCGCCTCGCGAATGCCATCTTCTATGGCGCTGACAATTTTTCCGCGGGAATCAATATTGATGTCAATAGCTCGAACCGGACATTCGATGACACAAACGCCACATGCCTGGCATGCGAAAGCATCGATGGTAATCTCTCCCATCTTGCTTGCATTCGGTATCCCCAGGGGGCATATCCGCACACATGTAAGACAGGAGACACACTTTTCTGAATCGACTCTTGCCCCCAGCTGACAGTGCAGACACCTCAAGGCTTCCTTGGTTGCAGCCTCCTCGGAAAGTACGAGGTCCACCTCATCAAAGCCCTTGAGGCAGTGGTCCACTCCAATGCTGGTCTTTTGTGACCTCGCAAAGGTTTTGGTCTCGTCAATGATCGGCTGAGGCAGAGAAGCTGTCTCATGATTCTCCATGTCTTCCCCTAAGGGCACTGCCTCTCCCCTCAGATAGAGGTCGATGGAGACCGCAGCCCGCTTTCCTGCTGAAATCGCCTCAACTGCTGTAGCCGGGCCCGTGACCGCATCGCCTCCTGCAAAAACACCAGGCCGAGTTGTTACCAATGTGTAAGGCCCGTCCACTATAACGCGCTTTCTACGTTCCGTGACCTCCACATCGTCGGCAATCAGGGAAGAGTCGGGTGCTTGGCCAATGGCAGCAATGACCATATCTACATCCAGGGCAGACTCAGACCCGGAAACCGGTCTCGGGGTCCTTCGGCCACTTGCATCAGGTTCACCCAACTGGTTCTCAATACACTTGAGACCTGAAACCTTCCCATCTTCTCCAAGGACTTCCAGTGGAGAGGTCAGGTACGACATCTTAACGCCTTCGCGGATAGCTGCTTCGATTTCATCCTTTACTGCCGGCATCTCTTCTCTAGATCTGCGATACACAATATGAACAGCCTCAGCACCAAGGCGAACGGCAGATCGGGCAGAGTCAACCGCCGTATTGCCTCCTCCGATAACGGCCACCTTCTTTCCCACCTTGGGGTTCTGGTTCTGGTTGACTTGTCGCAAGAAACCAACAGCTGAAACGATCCCCTCCAATCCCTCGCCAGGGATCCCGAGTTTGCGGTCTTTGTGTGCCCCAATGGCAAGAAATACGGCCTTGTAACCCTGATCAAAAAGTCCGCTTATGGTGACGTCCTCACCAATTCTTATGCCCGTTTTCACATCGATTCCCAGGTCAAGAATCGCCTGAATTTCCTGGTTGAGGACATCCTTGGGAAGGCGATAGGGCGGTACGCCAACTCTCAACATGCCACCCAAATCCGGCAGCGCCTCAAAAATCGTAACCTGGTGACCAAGCAAAGCGAGATCTTCGGCCGCTGAAAGCCCCGCTGGTCCAGAGCCTATAATGGCCACCTTGTGCCCGTTTGACTTGGCAGGCAGAGGTCCTTTGTACTGGTTCTTCCACAAACCATCACATGCAAAGCGTTTTAGCGCTGCAATGGCAATCGGCTCATCCACCTGACCCCGCTTGCAGGCCGCCTCGCAAGGATGGGTGCAAATCCGACCGCACACTCCGGGCAAAGGGTTCAGCTTCCTTATTGAAGCGAAGGCCTCTTCATATCTTCTCTCGGCAATGAGCTGGATATATTCCCGCGCATCGGTCAGGATGGGACAGGCCAGTTTGCAGGGGGGATGGTCGAACTCCACGCTGTGTTGATCTTCTGTCATCGTTCTACTTTGTTCCCTCTTTGCCCTTTTGTATGCCACATATCCTGAGACAGCGGGCGGCCTCGCAAGTAGCCTGTGCCTCGCTAAAGCCCAAGTCTACCTCCCTAAAGTCCCCGTTGCGTTCCGCGAGAGGCAGCCGCGGCATGGGCTGCCTTGTGGCACGTTCCGGGTGATCCGGCGCAAATGCCATTCCCTTCCAAGGTTTATCGACGTCAGATTTGATGTCCTCTCCTCGCAAATAACGATCGATGGATGCCGCTGCCCTCTTGCCAAATGCAACTGCATCCACAACGATTCTGGGACCTGAGGCAACATCACCCCCAGCAAATATGCCCTGAATATTTGTTTCTGCGGTCTCGGGATCCGCCTCTATGGTGTTTTTCGGGGAAATATTGACGCCCTGACCATTGCCCAGAA
>JASFIH010000124.1:0-4318 GCA_050122775.1 Deltaproteobacteria bacterium | reverse complement strand
AGTTTCCGTCAAGTCGTTCCAAGAAACTCCCCGACCCCTCAAATAGTTTGTGTCTTAACGCTTCGCCGCGCCAATAAGGCTTCACGAAATGATCAAAATGACTCGATCGGAGGCTCGCATCCGCATTTGAAACGGTACATACTTCATGAGAATCGAGAAAAAATACCCGCTATGTCACCCAGTCCCATCTGCGAGGCTGCCATACGGTTTGGCGCTTTCTGGACCAATTCTTGCAAAATCCCTCATAACGGCGGGACTTTGCTGCGCTTGCATTATCATTAGGGCATGATTATGTTATTGACGTTGGACATAAAGAATCGTAATAAATACGCGGGAGTTATGCTGTTATGAAGGAAAATGACGAGAAGTTTCCCGATCCTAAGGAGATTGAAAAAGAAATCGGAGAGTTCCTCTCAAAGAAATTCGGTGGCCGGGTGAAGCTGATCTCCCCGGTCGTTCTTCCCCAGGAGGTGTCCCTTGAGGAGGATCAGGAGAAAGACGAGGAACCGTCTAAAGAAAAGAAGATCAACTTCTCGCTAAAGCCTGAGGAACTTGAGGCGTATCTTGATCAGTACGTCGTCAAACAGGATCAGGCCAAAGCAATTCTGGCGACTAAGATATGCACCCATTTTAATCGCATAAAGCATGCAGAGTCTTCGAGTGAAACCAGCAAAGGGCCGCTTGGTCAAATCAAGAATAACATCCTCATGATCGGGCCTACCGGTGTAGGTAAGACCTACATCATCAAACTGATTGCCGACAAGATTGGTGTCCCTTTTGTCAAAGGTGATGCCACGAAATTCAGCGAGACCGGGTACGTCGGGGGGGACGTAGAGGACCTGGTAAGAGACTTGGTGAGGGAAGCAGAAGACGACATAGAACTCGCCCAGTACGGTATCATCTATATCGATGAGATCGACAAGATTGCCTCCAGTACAAATCTTATTGGCCCTGACGTTTCTCGCACCGGCGTTCAACGCGCACTTTTGAAGCCCATGGAAGAAACGGATGTTGACCTCAAGGTCCCCCATGACCCCATTTCAATGCTGGAGGAAATCGAACGCTACAGGAAGACCGGCAAGCGCCAGAAACGGGTGGTCAACACGAAGAATGTGCTTTTCGTCATGAGCGGCGCCTTTAACGAACTGGGAGAGTTGATCAAAAAGCGGATAGCGGATCAGGGGATTGGTTTTGGGGCATCACTTACGAGCCGGTCAGAACGCGTCGATTACCTGCAACGTTGCAAGCCTGAAGACCTGATCAAGTTCGGTTTTGAGACTGAGTTCGTGGGACGCCTGCCTGTGGTTTCGATATTCGAAGAACTCACCGAGGACGATCTCTATGCTATTTTAAAGAATCCGAACAATCCCGTCATCGTGAGCAAGAAGCTCGACTTCGGGGCATACGACATATCCGTCAAGTTTGAAGACGGGGCCCTTCGGGTTCTGGCGCACCTTGCTTCTCAGGAACAAACGGGGGCTCGCGGCCTGGTAAGCACCATCGAAAAGGTCCTTTTACCATTTGAGAAGAAGCTCCCCTCGACAGGTGTCAAGAAGCTGGCAATTACAGAGGAATTGGTACAAGACCCTGAAGGCATGCTTGAAAAGACAATATCCTTGCCTGACGATCCGGAGTGGACTGCTGCCTACGACAGGTTGGCCGAGCACGAAAAGGAGTCGGTGAAGGAATTCATCAGGAGCAATCAGGCCGTGTTGACGCTGAAATCCGGCATTCCATTGACACCGTCAAGGATCGATTTGATTGCCGAGGTCCATGCCGCAGGCACATGCGACATCAATGCCGTGATGGAGAAGATAGAGACCTATTATGATCAAGTAAAAAAGGTGGAGGCTTACTTTCGGAAGACGCATGATTTGAATGTCACGCTGGATGAAGACGCAGTGGACGCCATTGTCCTGGACATGTGCTCATCCGCGAGAGCTCTGGGGGACTTCTACAAACAGCTGACGAGCAAATTCGAGTATGGTTTCAAGTTGATCCGAGATAGGATTGGTAAAGACACCTTCGTGATCACAAAGGAGGCTCTGGACAACCCTGACGCCTTTTTCGACGCACTGGTAAAGAAGAGTTTTGATTGTTCATGATCGGAATATCTAAACTATACTGCGGCACGGTGGAGCCTTCGGATGCCCTGCGTTACGGACGAAAGTCTCACAAGCTTCCATCCCATCTTCTGCAGTTCTCGTCGGATAAGCGGCCGGTGGTGGTTTGGAACATCACGCGAAGCTGCAACCTGAAATGCATCCATTGCTATGCCCATGCCAAGGACTTGCCCTCCGAGAATGAACTGAGTACGGATGAGGGTAGGGCCCTTTTGGACGATCTTGCGGCATTCGGTGTGCCGGTGGTCCTGTTTTCCGGCGGCGAACCGATCATCCGCAAGGACCTGCCAGAACTGGCCCGTTATGCTGTGGAGCATGGCATGCGTGCAGTGATCTCCACGAACGGGACATTGATCACACCGGAGAAAGCGCAACGCTTTAAGGAAATCGGCCTTTCATACGTGGGAATTAGTCTGGACGGTTTGGAAGAGGTCAACGACCGTTTCCGCGGCGTGAAAGGAGCGTTCCAGGCGGCCGTGAAAGGAATACGGAATTGTCAGGAAGCAGGCATCAAGGTCGGCCTTCGCTTTACGGTCAATAAACTCAATGCAGCCGAGATCCCGGGCATCTTTGATCTCCTTGAAGAACTGAGCGTGCCCAGGATCTGTTTTTACCACCTTGTCTATGCGGGACGCGGATCCAAGCTTGTGGAGGAGGATCTGAGCCATGAGGAGACGCGAGCCGTGCTAGACTTGATCATGAACCGCACCAAGGACCTTCACGAGCGAGGAAAGCCCACCGAAGTTTTGACAGTGGACAATCATGCGGACGGTCCTTATGTGTATATGCGCTTGCGCAAGGAGGACCCAGAGCGGGCGAAGGAGGTTCTTGAGCTGCTGAAGATGAATGAAGGCAACAACTCAGGTCGCGGCATTGGATGTATCAGCTGGGATGGCTCCATCCACGCAGATCAGTTCTGGCGGCATTACAGTTTTGGTAATGTGAGAGAGCGGCCCTTCAGTGAAGTGTGGACCGATACCTCCAACAGCCTCATGAAGAAGCTGAAGGACAAGAAGAAGTATGTGAAAGGGCGCTGTGCGCGGTGCCGCTGGCTTGACATCTGCGCCGGGAACTTCCGGGTTCGCCCTGAGGCCGTGACAGGAGATGTCTGGGCGGCTGACCCTGCGTGCTATCTCACCGATCAGGAGATAGGAATAGCATAACGATTGCGGATTGGCGATAACACCCGCCTCTTTAGAAAACCATTTCACAGTTTCACTCAGGTTGTAAGCGCAACACGGATGACACTTTGCAGGGAGTGAATTATGCTTTTTCCAGATTACAGGCCTAGACGCTTGCGGCAAAACGAAAATTTCAGGCGTATGATTCGCGAGACAAAGGTGTCGGTTGATGACCTGATCCTGCCCTTGTTTTGCGTAGAAGGGAAGGGGGTCAAGAAACCCATTCCTTCAATGCCCGGACATCACCAACTCTCTCCGGACAATATTGTGAAGGAGGCCAATGCTGCCTGCGACCTCGGGATCCCAGCGGTGATGCTCTTTGGCATTCCGAACAAGAAGGATGCTCTGGCAACATCGGCCTACGCCAAAGACGGCATCGTGCAGAAGACGGTGAAGGCATTGAAGAAAAAGGTCAAGGATGTCCTCGTCATTACCGATGTGTGTTTGTGTGAGTATACCGACCATGGGCACTGTGGCGTGGTCCAGGACGGTGTCATAGACAACGATGCGACCCTGGATCTTTTGGCGCGTGCAGCCCTTTCCCATGTTCACGCTGGCGCTGATATGGTTGCCCCTTCTGACATGATGGACGGTCGTATTGCTGAAATACGCAATGCACTGGATGAGAATGGGTTTGAATCCATACCGATCATGTCCTATGCGGCCAAGTACTGTTCAGCCTTTTACTATCCATTCCGTCAGGCAGCTGAGTCGGCCCCGAAATTCGGCGATCGTCGGACGTATCAGATGGATCCTGCCAACAGCCTGGAAGCAATACGTGAGGTCACACTGGACGTGGAAGAAGGGGCCGATATCATCATGGTGAAACCCGCACTGGCCTATCTTGATATCATATCCAGGGTCCGAGAAGAAATTGATCTTCCTCTAGCGGCGTACAACGTGAGTGGCGAATTTGCCATGATCAAAGCAGCCGACAAGCTGGGATGGCTGGACGGCAAACGGATCATGATGGAAACCCTTACTGCCATAAAGCGGGCTGGTGCGGACCTGATT
>JASFIH010000123.1:0-4348 GCA_050122775.1 Deltaproteobacteria bacterium | reverse complement strand
TCGACACCCGCGAAGCCAAGAGGCTGTTTTCAGTCATCGATGCTGGCGGGACCTTGGGGGCTGTGTTCTCGGGATTTGCGGTGTCGGTCCTCTCTAAGTCTTTGGGCACAGAGAATCTACTCATCGCATGCCTCCCGTTGCTTGGAGGCATGATAATCGTCGGGAACAGGATCATTAGTCTTTATGCTTCTGACGAGGAGCTACCTCAGCCGGCTGAAGGTGCGGCAGCGCAAGGGTTTTTTCAAGACATGAAAGGGGCCTTTTCTGTTGTATTGAAAGATAGGCTACTGGTTACCTTTTTGGTTATTCTGGTTACGATGACTATGGCTTCAACTGTTGTCGACTTTCAGTTCAAGTCTCTCTTAAAGACAAATTATTCCAGGGATGACATTGCCGCTTTTCTTGGGGTGTTCTACGCACTGCTTAATGGGGCCGCCCTGGTGGCCCAACTTTTTGTGACTAGCTTGGTGCTGATTTCCTTTGGTCTGGTGTTCAGTATTGTCTTGATGCCGGTTTTCTTGATGTTTGGGTCTGCGCTGTTCATGCTTTTTCCAGTCCTGTGGGTGATCGCCGGCACCAGATTCATGGAAAATGTGCTTAAATACTCTGTCTTCAGGGCCAGCTCGGGTCTCATTTATATGCCTTTCCCCCCTTTGAAGCAAAGAAAGCTGAGAGTATGCATCGGTGGGGTGTTTAAGCCGTTCTCTGTTCTGGCTGCCAGCCTGCTCCTCATCCTCTTGGGCAGCGTGGAGCTGAGAATGGTTTCCATTGTTGTCCTACTTGTGAGTGCATTAGGCATCTTGGCTGGCGTGAGGTTGAAGGGCCCATATTTGGATGAACTCAAGGAGGCGCTAAGTAACCGGCGGATTAGGTTGAAGGCCGCGCCTGAACTGAGAAGTATGGTTGATCGCCAAGCCAAAGAACTTATCGAAAAGGGCCTTGCTTCGCAGGACAAGGATTACGTTCTTTTTTCTTTGGAAATCATCAGAGACCATCAAATACCGGTGAATATGGCTAAAGTGGAGGCGCTTTTCCAAAATGCTGACCGTGGGATTGTTGAGGGGGCGCTTAAGACCGTCCAGGCTGTGGGGTATCCCAAACAGGCCCCCACGATTATAGCTCTGCTTCAAGGTCCGACCGAACCAGAAATCAAGACGCAATGCATAAGGACCTTAAGACATTTATGCCCTCACGATGACCATAGTGCCATCCTCATGCCCTATGTTTATAGCCCCGATCCTCAGTTGTGCAGCGAGTCGCTCATATATATCCTTGTTCGAGGAAATAAGGATGCCGTCGACAAGGCAGAAGCTCGGGTCAAGGAACTCCTGGACAGTGGATCGGCTGAGAATATGGCTCTGGCGGCCATTGTCATCGGTGAGACACGTAATAAACGTCACCTTGCCTACCTGGGGGCTATGCTCGACAGTTCGTCTAGTGTGGTAAAGCGCGAAGCAGTCATTGCTGCTGGTAAGTTAGCATCTCCCGATCTTTTGCCCGGGCTTATCGACGCCCTTCGCGACAGGGCCACCTGCCACCTTGCCCGGAAGGCCATTGCCAACTACGGCGGGGATGCTGTTCAGAATCTGATGCACATCTATAGGTTGTCAGAGGGTGATATTCATCTCAGGTCAGAAATATTGAATACGCTTGGAGGTATGCCTTGCCAGGAATCAGCAGAGGCACTGACCGAATGCCTCCTGGCTGAACAGGGGCAGCTTCAGTACGCTGCTCTACGCTCCCTGGGAAAGATGCGTCAGGTCGTCCATGGCGTAACCCGTTTCAAGGAGCGGCTGTCAAGCAGCCTGAGGCAGGAAGTGGAGAGGGGCCATTGGGGCCTTGACTTGCTTCGTCTGTTACGCTCCAAAACCGGTGCTTTGGGGGGGAATGCTGTAGGACGCACCGCCATGCTTGCAGACGAGATAGGACACAGGATCTCTCAGGTCAAGCAGGGAGTTTTCAGAAGGCTAGGCTTGATCTATGACCACCTGCTCATCTACAAGGCCTACCTGAACTATGTGGGCGGTGACAAGAGCCATCGCGCCAACAGTCTCGAACTTCTAGACAACATCGTGGATAAGGAACTCTCTCGGGTATTTCTTCCTCTGCTTGAAGACATGCCATCAATGCCAACGCCTGAGCGATTGAAAACAAAGCAAGAACCAAAAGGTTCCCGCGGAGTCGATTGGTGCAAAACCATATTGAAAGGTGACGACGAATGGTTGAAGGCAGTGGCCATATGGGCCGCCCAACGAGATGCCAAAGAGGAACACCCTGAACAACACCAAATGGGGGAGATCATGCTGCAGACGATAGGAAGGATATATTTTCTCAAGAGTGTTCCGCTGTTTTCCCAGCTTTCGGGCGAAGAGTTAAGACCGGTGGCAGAGATGTTTTCGGAGGTGAGCTTCACGAAGGGCTCCACTATCTTTAAAGAAAGGGAACCTGGAGACAGTTTCTACGTTATTTTGGGCGGGGCAGTAACGGTGAAACGGGGGGGTAGAGAGATAGCGGTTTTGAGGGAAAAGGACTATTTTGGCGAGATGGCTTTGCTCGATTACGAGGCCAGGAGTGCTACCCTGGTCGCTGCGTCAGACTGCGAACTGCTGAAACTCAACCGTGATGACTTCCACGAGCTTCTTGAGGAGTATCCCCGGTTGTCGCGTGAGATTATAAGAACCCTCGCTCGGAGGTTGAGGACTGTGATGGAGAATATGAAAGATGGTGCATAGGTCCATGATATTCAAGGCATTGGTTTCAGTCTTCCTCTTACAGGTGGCTGCGTGTTCATCTTTACCCCGGCATCATGAATACCTGGTCTTTAGCGGCCCAGTTCAGCAAGAATCGAGATTTGAACCGTCTGGGGTGGCTTGGGGTGGAACAGACAACAGATTCGTCATATTCAACGACAAAGATGATGAACCCCCCGTGTATGTCTACAAGCACAATGAGATGAGCGGCAGGCTGGAGCTTCTGGATAATCTATCCGTTTACAGAGAGGACGGCAGCCGCATCAAGATCAAGAAATTCGAGGATGCATCGGCCTCTTTGGCGAATGATGGGACCATCTACGTTGTGACCTCATGTGATCGGGATGACAGGCCGTACAATGTGCTTGTTAGAATGACCCTTGACGACGCTGGCAAGGCGGCCTTTGAAGAGATGACCCACTTAACAGAGGCCCTGAATAGCCTGCGAACATTGTCGGGCTTTCCATACATGAAAGTAGAAGCTATGGCCTTGGCGCCGGGCGATAAGTACCTGTATCTTGGAATCAGGGAGGTGGGGGCCGATCACAAACACCCGCAGCGAGTAGTCATGATATTCAGACTGGACTTAGGAGATGAATCAAAGAGACTGGAGAAGGTCTTTGAGATGGAAACCCAGGGCCTTGTCGGAAGGGTTGAAGGCATATCTTCATTAGAATACGACCCAATGAGAGGAGAATACCTCATGCTTACCAGCTTTGAGGGCAAGGGAAACTCAAAGAAGGATGTCGGCAGTCATTTGTGGGCTATAGAGAGAAACTCTCTGGAGCAGAATCACGGAGAGACTTCGGGAAAGGCGGAGCTTCTTGCATCATTTTCCCATAAGGGCGAGGGGGTTGCAGTAGACGGACACGGGAGAATCTTGGTGGTGTTTGACGATGACGCCTCCCGCAAGGAAGAAGACGAGAAAGAAGCGCAGAAGCAGGACCGCTTCAACATCAGGCAGAACCAAGCCTACTACCTCTTTATGCGATAAACCGACGCTTCCCGTCGGACCGATCTTTCCTGCACCAAAGCTGAAAGACTCCTTAATTGGTATTGCAAAGAAACCTCGGCCGTTGCGCCTTTGAGCGTTGTCGAGTCTTCTTAGGAGTCACTTTGCCGAAATAGACGGCCCTGCTTCCCAGACACGCTATACTGCGGTTAGGCAGATCCCGCCTCAGTGTTTTTGCCACTCTTTGGCAAAAATCTCGGCAATCCTATTTATCTGGCTGGGGTCGATCTCCAGTGCCTTGGCGATTTCTTGATACAACCTTTCCCTGTCTTTGTTCTCGGCATCAACAAGGTTCTTAAGATCCCTTCTCTCCTTGAGACCCAATCCTTCGGTCTTGCTTTCGGAGACATAACCATCGTCGCCCTCTTTCAACATGCCCTTCTCATAATAGGTCTTCATTTGTGCGAAGCGACCTTTCATTGCTTCTTTCAAACCCCGAATTGTCGGGTTCGAAACTGACGTTACCTCTTCCGCCCACGCAAATGAGCACCTTAGAGCCAGGAGAGATTGCAGCAGGAAAGAAGTATTCTTTTTCTCTACAGGCTCTTGGGTGTCTCCCGCCTCCTTGCCCCTGATTTCGTCAACG
>JASFIH010000122.1:0-4370 GCA_050122775.1 Deltaproteobacteria bacterium | reverse complement strand
ACCCTTTTTCGGTCTCCCACGATGCTGCGGATTCGGTAGGATTTACGGTTCAGGACGGTTCAATAAAGGTGGGCATTGCCACTGACCTGGGTACCCCGACGCAACTGGTATGCCACCATTTGAAAGGGTGTCAACTTATTGTCCTGGAAGCCAACCATGACCTGGGGATGCTCGAAGACGGACCATATCCGTGGCATGTGAAGCAGCGGATCCAGAGCCGGCTGGGTCACCTCTCGAACGAAGCCTCACGCGATCTCTTGTGGGAGGTATCGCACGGTGGGCTCGGTTATGTCATCCTGGCGCACATCAGCGAGACCAACAACCACCCAGAGCGGGCCCTGTCTGTGGTAAGGGAAGCAGTGTCTGATAGCCGAACACGACTGAGCATTGCTTGGCAACATGCAGCCGGAGAGGTTATTCGTCTGTGAGGCGAATAGGTTCTTAGGTTCCTATGATGGGGTCGCAGGTCCTGCCAAAATGTCCAATTTTACCCATTTTTGCTCAAGGACGTTTTGGGTAAATCTTTCAGCCTGCCTGTAAGTGGGTGACTAACTAAATAGTGATGAGCTCGTAGTTTCTGGTGCCGAGTCCGATTGCCTCGGCATATTCCAGCTGGATTTCCCAATCAACTTTCGGATAGATGGCCCGGAACTTGTCTTGTCCAGGTTCGAAATTCTTCGTCAGGCCTGAACCCTTTAGTCCCTGGGCATTATTCACAAGGTCGGCCGAGGCTTGATCGATGGCTACGGGGTCAGTTGCAGCCACAATGCCAATATCTGCTACGATGGGCGCGTCATTGTGAGAGTAGCAGTCGCAGGCAGGCGATACCTGGGTGATGAAGTTGAGAAAGGTGGCAGAGCCCTTCTTCCCCTGTAGCACGCCCGCTGCATATTCGACCATGTTTTCTAGAAAGATTGGAATCGTCTGATCCCACTGAATCTGAATCGCCCCATTCGGACAGATGATAATACACTCCCCGCATCCAACACACTTCTTTCGGTCGATTCTTGCCTTCTCATCAACCAGGGAAATGGCCTTCTGAGCACAGTACTCTACGCATTCAGCGCATCCCACGCATTTCTTGCGGTTCACCTTGGGGGAGACCGTAGAGTGCTGGGCCAACTTGCCCTTTCTGGAAGCACACCCCATTCCCAAGTTCTTGATCGTGCCGCCAAAACCAGAAAGCTCATGGCCTTTGAAATGGGCTATGCTCACGATTGCATTAGCCCGGACGATCTCAGAACCAATGTAGACCTTCTTGAACTGCTTCAAATTGACCATCACAGTGGTCTCACTGCCGCCCCGGAGCCCATCAGCGATGATCAGGGGGGCGTCAACCACAGCGTACGTAAAACCATTCAGAATAGCCGTTGTTAGATGGCCCACGGAGTCACTCCGCGTTCCCACGTAAAGTGTGTTGGTATCGGTCAAGAAGGGATGAGCCCCCGCTTTCTTTAGCATGTCGACAACCTTGCGGACAAAGACGGGTCGAACATAGGCCAGATTCCCTGCTTCGCCAAAGTGCAGCTTCACGGCCACCAGGCCTCTTTCCTTGACCCTCGCAGCCAGGCCGACTGCATCGAGCAGTGCTCCGACCTTGTCCACAAGGCTAATCCCTGGCTTTGTCCTAAGGTCTGAAAAATAGACAGGGCTTTTTTTCATGGTCTTTCCTCACGCTGTTTAGGCCGCCACGGGTGGTATCGGCTGCCCATACCCAGCCTGCAGTGCGGCTAAAGTGCCTAGAGTGCGCTAAAATGCCTAGACTGAAAGACAAGAATTAGTGACAGCAGAATAGGAACACTGAGTTGAATAGTCCGGTCTTGTCATCTGATTTCCTATGACCTCGCCGTCAGCGAACCTGCCCAAAACTTCAGGCACTCCTTTGTCATTTGTCTTCTTGCAATCTTTGATGAATCAGTTCTGCGGCCTTTTTCCCAGAAAGGAGCATTCCCCCGAAAATGGGTCCCATCCGGTAAGAGCCAAACGTGGCATTGGCTGCCATACCCGCCACATAGACTCCTGGAAAGGCTTCGCGCGTATTTTCCAGGGTCGAATTCTCGGCCACCTCAGCCCACAGAGATTTTTCCCCCATCACCTTGCCTGTGTTGGTCAGAAGCTTGGATCCAGACTTCCTCACGATGATGTGCATCAACTCTATGGCGTGCCCTGTGGCATCTATGGTGAATCGTGCCCGAACGGTCAAAGGGTCCACATGAAGCTCGGCCATCTCAACGGCCGTCCAGTTGATCACCAGGCCAACCACGCTGGCCGATTCAGGGCCATCCGTCTGCCGGATCATGACGTCCTCTACACTCATGAGGTTGAAGACCTTGGCCCCTGCCTGACAGGCCTTGGAAGCCAAAGTGGTGATGGCCTCGACAGCATCTGCGGTATAGTAACCTGTTTGAAAAGGATGCGTTGAAATGCCAAGCTCATCAAGAACCTTCTTGCCTTCATTCTGGACGACGATTTCATTGAACATCATACCGCCGCCCCACATCCCGCCTCCCACGCTCAGCTTTCGCTCAAAAAGTGCGACCTTCCTTCCGTTCTTGGCCAAGTAATAGGCCGCTATCAACCCAGATGGCCCCCCACCCACGATGGCAACATCAAGGTTCAGATAGTCAGTCCATTTTTGCGTGAAACGGTCTATGATGGCGCGGGTTATCACCTGTTCGTCCAGTTTCATCGTTCGACCTCTCGCGTTGTCAATAATGTGACAAAAAAAGCCAACTTCATGACGAGAAATTGGCAACACCGCTGGCAAGAAGAACCTCCAAAACTGTGCGGTGTTTAGCAACTAAGCATCCAAAAGTCAAGAATTTTGTCCTTGACAAATGGGCGTAATTGTAATAATAGCAAAAGTCCATTTTTTGTCGGTATTCTCGGTGCTTATATACATTCTTTGAGGGTCTTTGGATTTGAGGGTCTCTACGCGCACGCCGGCCCCGGCAAGCCCGTATTGCTGATCCCGACCTGAAGAAATCTAAAGAAAACACTATAGAATAACAGGAAAGGAGGGGAGGCCAAGATACCCTGCACGCAGACGTTTTTACTTTGGGATCCGTATTAGAGTGAGTTTGAGTCCAATGGAGAAAGGAGAAGTAAGACAATGTCAAAATTGATTCCACCTCATGGCGGAAAAGGCCTGGTCTGCTGCCTTCTTGAAGGCGCTGAACTGGAAGCGGAAAAGGCAAAAGCCGAAGGCCTGAAGAAAGTTGAGATCAGCCCGCGTGAAAACGGTGATCTGATCATGATGGGGATTGGGGCATTCAGTCCCCTGAACGGCTTCATGACAAAGGCGGACTGGAAAGGTGTTTGCGAGAACTTCCTCATGGCAGATGGAACCTTCTGGCCCGTTCCCGTGACCCTGTCCTGCTCAAAGGAAGATGCAGACGGCATCAATGTAGGAGACGAGATTGCCCTTTTTGATCCCAAACTGAAAGAAATCCGGGCAACCATGAAGGTTACCGAGAAATACGAAATGACCGAGGCGGACAAGAAGTGGGAGTGTGAAAAGGTCTTCATGGGTGAGGGGATTCCAGATCCTGCAGAATTCTGGAAGGTCGCCATGGATGATCATCCGGGCGTCGAGATGGTCATGAAACAGAAAGAGGTCAACCTTGCCGGACCCGTCAAGGTCTTGAGTGAGGGCGAGTTTCCCACCAAGTACGCAGGTATCTACATGAGGCCTGCTGAATCACGGAAGATCTTTGAAGAGAGAGGCTGGAGCGAGATTGCAGCCATGCAGCTCAGAAATCCCATGCATCGATCCCATGAGTACCTGTGCAAAATTGCCGTGGAGGTGTGTGACGGGGTCTTCATCCACTCACTCGTCGGGAATCTCAAGCCCGGTGATATTCCGGCAGATACACGCGTCAAATGCATTGACACCCTTGTCAAGAAATACTTTGTGGAAGACAAGGTTCTCCAGGGCGGATACCCCATGGATATGCGCTATGCCGGTCCGAGGGAAGGCCTGCTCCACTCATGCTTCCGCCAGAACTACGGCGTCTCCCGCATGATCATCGGTCGTGACCATGCCGGTGTGGGTGACTTCTACGGCATGTTTGAAGCCCAGACCATCTTCGACAAGATCCCTTATCCTGAGGAACCCGGGAAGGCCCTGCTTTGCCGGCCCCTGAAGATTGACTGGACGTTCTACTGTTACAAGTGTGACGGCATGGCCTCCCTAAGGACGTGCCCGCATAAGAAAGACGACCGGGTAATCCTGAGCGGAACCATGCTCCGCAAGCTCCTGTCCGAAGGCGGCGAGATTCCAGACCACTTTGGAAGGGATGAAGTTCTCCAGATTCTTCGAGGATACTACGAAGGCCTGACAGAGAAAGTGGAGATCAAACTCCACGGTG
>JASFIH010000121.1:0-4390 GCA_050122775.1 Deltaproteobacteria bacterium | reverse complement strand
TTTTCCGAAGCCCGATGGACTCAAGGTTTAAATCCCGCCTTTTACATGACATGTTTCGTTCGATAAGTATAAAGAGTCCATTGACGTTGTCAAGGTGGTGTGAGGGCTGGAGAGGCGTGTCTGCGTCAAGCAGGGCCCGCTGGAAAGAGCGAGGGAGGAACTGGGTTCCTGCGGGGGAAGTCAGGTTGGCATGAAAGAGATTTTGCTGAAGAAGGTCGAGATATCCCATCACGTCCAGGTGGGGCCCGGCTATTTCAGGATGGGGATAGCGTTTCCCGAGCTTGCCGGGGTCGCCCGGCCCGGACAGTTCGTCATGGTAAAGGTATCGGGCCGGCGCATTCCACTCCTTCGTCGGCCATTCTCGATTTACAACCGCCTGACCTCAGAGGGCAAGGTGTCCGGATTCGAACTCTTGTACAAAGTGGTTGGACAAGGTACCCGGGCCATGTCTGAAATGAAGGCCGGGGATGTTATAGACGTTCTGGGTCCTCTCGGCAATGGATTCTCTTGTCATGAAGACATGCGGGAAGTGTTTTTGGTGGCTGGTGGTATTGGTGTGGCTTCGCTCTACTATCTTGCTCTTGACCTTGCAGGGCGTTCGGGGGTGAGATTTACGGTTTTCTTGGGTGGGTGCTCTGCTGCCGATATCCTGTGTCAAAAGGAATTTGAGTCCATGGGCGCCAAGGTATGCATCACGACCGAAGACTGCACCGTGGGTGATAAAGGTTTCATCACATCACTGGTTCAGAAGGCGCTTGAGGATGAAAAAAGACCGGATATGATCTATGGCTGTGGCCCACAGGGCATGCTCAAGGCACTGGCTGACATAGCAGTGGCCCACAATGTGCCTTGTCAGATTTCGATGGAAACGGTCATGGCCTGCGGGTTTGGGGTGTGTCTGGGATGTGCTGTGGAAAAGGCCGGTGGAGAAGAAGACTATCTTCATGCATGCACGGATGGACCGGTTTTTGATGCCCGGGCCATCGTGATCCGAACCTAATACTTTTCAAGAAGTGAAAGAGGCTTCCTGCCCTTTTTCTCTTGGCTCTGCCATGAAGTGCGTTGATTGGATGGTGTTGTAAGAGGGTAGCAATGCATAAAGAATACAACCCAGAGTCTATAGAACGAAAGTGGCACAGAATCTGGCAAGAGAATGGTTTATTCCGGGTCAGAGAAGACCCAAAGACGAAAAAATACTACCTCCTTGAGATGTTTCCATATCCGTCAGGCAACATCCACATGGGGCATGTGCGGAACTATGCCATCGGGGATGTGGTGGCCCGCTACATGCGCATGCAAGGTTATAATGTACTGCATCCTATGGGATGGGACGCTTTTGGGATGCCGGCTGAAAACGCAGCCATCGCCCACAAAGTTCATCCAGCCAAGTGGACATATCAGAACATTGATACCATGCGGTCCCAGCTAAAGCGACTCGGGTTCAGCTATGATTGGGACAGAGAATTGGCCACGTGTAAGCCTGAATACTATCGCTGGGAGCAATGGCTTTTCGTCAAGATGTATGAAAAAGGGATGGTTTACAGAAAAAAGGCCTCTGTGAACTGGTGCAAAAAGTGTCAGACGGTCTTGGCCAACGAACAGGTGGAGGCGGGGTTGTGTTGGCGGTGCGGTGAGTTGGTAGTCCAGAGAGAGCTGGACCAGTGGTTTTTCCGCATCACCGATTATGCTGAGGACCTTCTTGCGCATTGTGACCGGCTGCCGGGGTGGCCTGACAAAGTGGTAACGATGCAAAGGAACTGGATCGGAAAGAGTGTTGGCGCAGAGATCCGGTTTCCTCTGGAAAGCGGAGAGGGCTATATTCCGGTTTTCACGACACGCCAGGACACGGTCTTCGGTGCCACATTCATGGTCATGGCTCCTGAACACCCTCTAGTCACGAAACTCAGTGTCGGCACACCCCAAGAAGAAGAGGTGAGCCTGTTTGTTGAACGCATGCGAACCCAGGACAAAGAAAAACGCACGTCCGATGACTATGAAAAGGAAGGCGTCTTTGTGGGGGCATACTGCATCAATCCTTTTACCCAGAGAAAGATGCCGATCTACACAGCGAACTTCGCTCTCATGGAATATGGGACCGGCGCAGTCATGGCGGTACCGGCTCATGATCAGAGGGATTTTGAATTTGCCCGGAAATACGGCCTGGAGGTCGTCGTTGTGATACAGCCAGAGGGGCAAAGCTTGGAGCCTCAACTTATGACCGAAGCCTATGTTGATGAGGGGATATTGGTTCGGTCCGGGCCCTTTGACGACCTGAGAAACACGAAGGCGCTTGATGCCATCGCAGACCATCTGGAAGAGAAAGGCATGGGGGGCAGGGCCATCAACTTCCGACTCAGGGACTGGGGTATTTCACGTCAAAGGTACTGGGGGGCACCTATTCCGATCATCTACTGCAAAAAGTGCGGGGTAGTGCCAGTTCCGGAAAAAGATCTGCCGGTCACACTGCCTGAAGATGCCGAAATGCTCGAAGGGGGTAAGTCTCCTCTTCCAGTTCTGCAGAGCTTTGTGAAAACGTCATGTCCTGAATGCGGCCAGCCTGACGCCCGACGGGAGACCGACACGATGGACACCTTTGTGGAATCGTCCTGGTACTTCGAGCGCTACTGTAGCCCCAGTCATGACAGCGGGATGTTTAACACAACGGCTGTGAAATACTGGATGCCTGTGGATCAATATATCGGGGGTATCGAGCATGCCATTCTTCATCTGCTCTATTCCCGGTATTTTACCCGTGTACTCAAAGATTTTGGATTGGTGACTTACAAGGAGCCTTTCACCCGTTTACTGACCCAGGGGATGGTGTGCAAAGAGACCATGAAATGTCCTAACCATGGCTTTTTGTATCCTGGAGAGGTTGTTGAAGAAAACCAAAACCGAACCTGCCAGCATTGCGGAGCCCATGTTGAGGTTGGACGGATCGAAAAGATGTCAAAGTCAAAAAGAAATGTGGTCGATCCCAATGCGCTTATAGAAAAGTATGGGGCCGATACGCTAAGGCTTTTTTGTCTTTTTGCAGCCCCGCCAGAGCGCGACCTCGACTGGAGCGACCAGGGGGTTGAAGGGGCTTCTCGTTTTTTGAAGAGGGTATGGCGGCTTGTGGCACAGCACTTGGCTTATATTCACGATGCCAAGCTTTTTGAGGGGGACCAAGAGCTTGCCGAAGACCTGAGAACCCTTGATAGAAAGACCCACCAGACCATCAAGCGCGTGACAAATGACATAGAGACGAGATTTCACTTTAACACAGCAATTAGTGCTGTCATGGAACTTGTCAATACCATTCAGGCTGTGGAGGAAGGTATCCTTTTGACGTCAGAGGGCGCTTCTGTGTTGAGATCGGCGATAGAGAGTGTCATCGTCCTATTGTCACCCATTGTACCGCATTTTGCGGAAGAACTGTGGGAGGCCTTGGGAAACTCTGGAAGTGTGCTTGAGGTTCCCTGGCCCACATATCGTGAAGAGGCCATTGCAGAGGATGAGATCCTCATCGTTGTCCAGGTTAACGGCAAAGTCAGGAGCAGGTTTCATATTTCTGCTGATGCGAGGGAAGATGAGATGAAGGCGGCAGCGCTTGCTGATGACAGGATCGTGGCACGTATTGCAGGGAGGCCGGTAAAGCGGGTTATCGTAGCACAGAAGAAGTTGGTAAATATTGTGGTGTAGTCATGACATCTTCAGGATGGATGCGTATCGGACAGAAACAGGGATCCCGGAGGCCCCAGGTCTTTTTCGGAGGCATTAAAGATGTATTTGGGCAAAATTAGCCTGGCAATTCTCGTCCTGTTTATCAGTGTGGTTATTTCTGCCTGCGGGTACCAATTCGCGGGTGGGGGACTGAAGGCCCCCGGAGGTGTGGGTACGATCGCGATAACAGTTCTTGAAAACCGAACGTCAGAATCAGGGATAGAGAGGGTTTTTACAAACGATTTGGCATATGAGTTTACACGGAGCAAGGTGTTGGGTGTTGTGGAGAAGGACGTGGCCGATGCCGTGTTGAGCGGCGTCATAAGAAACATGCGTGAGGAATCCATATCACACACTGCCAGTTTCGCCTCTGATGAACGCCGCGTGACTGTTACGTTAAGCCTGACCCTGAAGTCACAGGGTGGCGCGGTTTTGTGGTCAGATTCCGAACTTTCTGATCGTGAGGCCTTTGAAGTCTTTCCGAATGACAAGATGGCCACCGAGAGGAGTAAACGGGCGGCGCTGGAAACCATATCTGAACGCTTGGCGGAAAAGGCCCATAACAGAATCCTCACGGGATTCTAGTGTCGTGTCCTGGGAATTACTTACAAAAGTCAATGCAAATATGAACTCCGCGCAGAGGCATTAAGATGTAAAACTCGAAGCACGAAATTCGAAATCCGAA
>JASFIH010000120.1:0-4392 GCA_050122775.1 Deltaproteobacteria bacterium | reverse complement strand
GCAGCTATGGAGACCGCGGCCTGAGTACCCAACTCGCGCTGTTCATCAGCTGTTCCCACAACGTTAGCGATAAAAGACTTACGGGATGGCCCGATCAGAATCGGAGCGCCCAAGGCCCGCAGTGCGGAAAGCTCCCTGATAACGACAAGATTGTGTGTGACTGTCTTGCCAAAACCGATGCCCGGATCCACGATGATCTTGCTTCGGTCGACCCCCGCATCTTCCGCCCGACGGATGGCATCTGCCAAGAAATCCCTGATCTCTGCGACCACGTCTTTGTACTGCGGATCTTTCTGCATAGTCTTCGGGGTGCCTTTCATGTGCATCAGGACCACAGGCACATTTCTTTCAGCAGCCAGCGCGGACATATCAGGGTCAAGCCTAAGGGCGCCTATATCGTTGATCATGACTGCGCCTGCGTCAAGGGCTCCTGCGGCCACCGTGGGCTTGGTCGTATCGATCGATATAGGGACAGAAACGCGGCGGGTGAGTTCCGCAATAACAGGGACCACGCGTCGCATCTCCTCCTCTGCAGGGACTGCATCGGAAAAAGGACGTGTCGATTCTCCACCAACATCAATAATATCCGCGCCAGACTCTGCCAATACTTCCCCGTGGGCAACGGCCTTGTCCTTGTCAAAGTAAAGGCCTCCATCGGAAAACGAATCAGGTGTTACATTGAGGATGCCCATGATCAAAGTCCGCTTTCCCAGCCCAAGCATATAAGGACCGCATTGGAGTTCACGGACGGCTAGTGGATGTGTCTTCATACGAATCTGGGAACTTCAACGGCTGGACATCAACTGAGAAGGGGCTTGAGCTTGCCTGGCGCCCTGGTTTCATCCTCGGCTGGCGCATCAGATTGTGTCTGCTGTTCCTTTGCTTCCTCGGACCTCGGGACATCGCCGGCAATAATGGCATCTATCTCCTTTTCCACCAGAGTCTCTTTTTCTAGGAGAGCCTCTGCCAAGGCATGCAGTGTATCCATATTTTCAAGGAGGATGGTTCTTGCTTTGTCATAGGCGCTGGTAACAACCTTTCGGATTTCCTGATCAATCAAAACCGCCGTCTCTTCGCTGTAGTCCTTGTGTTGTGCGAATTCCCTTCCCAGAAAGATCTGCTCCTCTTTTTGGCCAAAGGCGAGCGGCCCCAACTTGTCACTCATGCCCCACTGGCAAACCATTTTACGAGCGGTTTCCGTTGCCCGCTCAATATCATTGCCGGCGCCGCTGGTCATCTCCTTCAAGACCAGCTCTTCGGCCGCCCGACCGCCCATGAGTACGGCCAAGCTGTCCGTGAGATATTGTTTGGGGTAGGTATGTTTTTCATCCATGGGGAGTTGCTGGGTCAGCCCCAACGCCCGACCCCGAGGAATGATGGTTACCTTGTGAATCGGATCGGTTCCGGGGAGCTTTCTGGCAACCAGGGTGTGACCCGCTTCATGATATGCGGTGTTTCGCTTCTCCCGTTCGCTGATGATCATGCTCTTGCGGGCTGTTCCCATGAGCACCTTGTCCTTGGCGTCCTCAAAGTCGGCCATTTCCAGATAGTCCTTGTCATAGCGCGCCGCCAGAAGGGCCGCCTCGTTGACCATGTTTTCGAGGTCTGCCCCAGAGAACCCAGGCGTACCCCTTGCAAGGACAGAGAGGTTTACATCGTCAGCCAGGGGTGTCTTGCGACTATGCACCTTCAAAATGCCTTCCCGCCCCCTAACATCTGGCACAGGTACAACAACCTGACGGTCGAAACGGCCGGGACGCATGAGAGCTGGATCCAAAATATCGGGTCGATTTGTGGCAGATATGAGTATGACACCTTCATTTGATTCGAATCCGTCCATCTCTACGAGGAGTTGATTTAGGGTTTGCTCCCTTTCGTCGTGGCCGCCTCCGAGGCCTGCGCCCCTGTGTCGGCCCACGGCGTCTATTTCATCAATGAAGATGATACAGGGGGCATTCTTCTTACCCTGTACAAACAGGTCCCTGACGCGGGAAGCCCCGACTCCCACGAACATCTCAACAAAATCGGATCCACTAATGCTGAAGAAAGGGACACCGGCCTCGCCAGCAATAGCTCGTGCCAAAAGCGTCTTACCAGTGCCGGGTGCTCCCATCAGCAGAACCCCCTTGGGGATTCTTCCTCCCAAGCGGGTAAACTTCTTGGGATCTCTCAAGAAGTCGATAATCTCGCTAAGCTCTTCCTTGGCTTCATCGATCCCGGCAACATCTTCGAACGTGACCTTCGCAGACTGTTCAGAAAGAAGACGGGCCCTGCTCTTTCCAAATGAAAGGGCCTTGCCGCCGCCAGCCTGCATCTGGCGCATGAAAAAGATCCAGACCCCTATGAGCAAAATCATTGGAAACCATGATACCAGGAGATTCATGTACCACGGGGATTCGGCCGGAGGCCTGGCCTTAATGGTCACACCGCGATCCCTGAGAACCTTAATGAGGTCGGCATCTTGTGGGGCGAATGTCTTGAAGCGTCCACCGTCCGCTTGCGTGCCGGAGATTTCTTGACCCCGAATGACGACTCCGACCACGTTTCCCTTTTCAACTTGCGCCATGAATTCCGTGTAGCTGATATCTCTGTCTTGAATCCTCGACTGGTTGAACAGATTGAACAGGAGGATCATCATAAGACTGATTACCAGCCATAGGGCCAAATTTTTATAAAAAGGATTCACGGTAGAAACGACCTCATCTTTTGGTGATTCTTCGTCCAATGAACGGCCTAGCGACCGCATTCCCCGGCCCCATTCATAGAGGCTGCAGGGGGCTGCAGAGGCTAGGATTTGAAAAAATAATAATACATCAAAACCATAATTTCAATCTTTATTCAAGATATTGGCAGGAGTTCTGCCTTTAAGACCTTCTTGGTTTCGTGGGTGACTTTGGCTGAATCATCTATGCGGTAGCCACCCACCCATATGATTCTGCCACCACTGAGAAGAAGAGGACACCGTAGCCTCTTTGACCGAGGAACCTTATTGTTAATGAAGAATCTCTTCACCTTCTGAGAGCCGGCCATTCCCAGGGGGTTGAATCGGTCTCCTTTCCTGAAGGTTCTGACCTTCAGCGGAAACGTGACTGCCGCCAGGTCGAAAAGCGCTTGGTTGGTCGCGTAATGTTTGAGGGGAGGGATTTCTATGACATCGCAAACAGACAGTTTTAAGACGAGCCCGATCTCTGGGATAGGGGTCGTCTGTATACGAGGGATGTCATATTCAAAACCCGTAGCCCGATCGACTGGGCTGGATAGGAAACTGACCTCGTCCCTGTCACGAACTACCCTAAGCCCATAGGGCATATCAAGGGCCCCGGAAGTCGAAGGTGCAGCAATGAGCCGGACAGCGGCTTCAACATGAACATGGCCCACCCGTTTTCGTTCCCCTCTGACCGATAGAACAGCTTGGCGAACCAAGCGACGCAGCAATGCCGGGTGAAGACCGGAAAGGGGTTTGACGCTGAGGATAAGCCGATCTGGCGTCTTTTCTAACGTGGCATTCTGTATGATGCGTGTGACCGCCTGATTCCAGAAGTCCTCTTCGTCCCTCAAAATTAACGCAAGACGGTTCAAGGCGCCAACCGTGTTTGGATTGTAACGGGCCTTGAGGTGGGGTAGCAGTTCGTGGCGTATGCGGTTCCGGAGGTATTTTGTATCGAGATTTGAGCGGTCTCGCATGTACTCGAACCTGCCCAGTTCGAGAAAGGCCAATATTTCCCTTTTCGTGAGATCAATGAGCGGTCGGATAATGCGTTGTTCACGAACGGGAGGGATGCCGGCAAGCCCAAGGGGACCGCTTCCCCGTAGCAAATGAATGAGAACCGACTCAGCATTGTCATCTGCATGATGCCCAAGGGCAATCTTGCTAGCAGAGTGCTTGGCGGCGGCCTCATCGTAGAACGCATAGCGAATCGTCCTGGCTGCTTCCTGAAGCGATAAACGGTGCTGGATGCCGTAGTCGGCTGCGCTTCTAGAACCGATTTCGCATGGGATACCCAGACGGGCAGACAGCGCGCTTACAAAGGTTGCCTCCTGCTGGGCGATCGGTCCCCGCAATTGGTGGTTCAGATATGCGGTGATCAGCTTCAGGGCCCACTTTGTTTTAAGAGCCACAAGGCTGTGCAGGAGCGCTATGGAATCCGGTCCGCCCGAGACACCAACGAGGACAATATCTCCCTCATCGAGCATGTGGTGCCGGCGGACCGTGGCCTCGACCGCCGACAAAAAGGTCTGATCTTTTTTCGTGATCGGCATGGAATGTCCTGACTATTTGAGGGTCGGGGCATTTCTTTTCACTCCCATGTCTCCAACCTTTGTTTTCGCAGTAACTTAGCCCTTGGGGGATGCTTTTCCCCCTCCGCATTCCACCTTCGTTATACTACAGTG
>JASFIH010000119.1:0-4392 GCA_050122775.1 Deltaproteobacteria bacterium | reverse complement strand
ACGACATTCTCAAGGAATATGCCGCCCGCGGAACCTATATTTTCCCTCCCGCACCCTCGATGCGCATCATTACCGATATCTTTGCCTTCTGTTCACAGAATGTTCCCATGTGGAACACCATAAGCATCAGCGGGTACCACATCCGAGAAGCTGGCTCGACGGCCGTTCAAGAGGTGGCTTTTACCCTTGCCAACGGCATTGCCTATGTGGAGGCTGCCCTGAAAGCTGGCCTCAATGTGGATGACTTTGCACCGCGTCTTTCTTTCTTCTTCAACGCACACCTCGATTTTTTTGAAGAGATAGCCAAGTTCCGAGCAGCACGGCGACTGTGGGCCAAAATCATGAGAGAGCGATTTGGAGCAAAATCTTCCAAGTCCCTCCTGCTTCGCTTTCACACCCAGACGGCAGGATGCACCCTCACGGCCCAGCAGCCGCAAAATAACGTTGTCAGGGTTGCCCTGCAGGCCCTTTCGGCCGTGCTTGGCGGCACACAGTCTCTGCACACCAATTCCATGGACGAAGCCTATTCGCTTCCTTCTGAAGAGGCTGTCCTAACTGCCTTAAGAACGCAACAGATCATTGCCTACGAATCAGGCGTAACGAACACGGTGGATCCGCTAGGCGGCTCATTTTGTGTGGAGGATCTCACCAGCGAAATTGAGGAGGGCGCACGGATCTATATAAAACACATCGATGAGATGGGTGGCGCCGTAGCAGCCATCGAACAGGGGTATATTCAGAAGGAGATCCTAGACAGCGCCTATGCGTACCAGAAGGCTGTGGAAGGGGGACAACAGATTGTCGTAGGTTTAAACAAGTTTCGTGAGGCCGAAGTCCCTCCAAAGAACCTGTTGCGTGTTGATCCCGCCGTCATGAAATCTCAGGCTACCCGGCTGAAACAATTGAAACTGGAGCGCGACAACACCGCAGTTCAGGTTGCCCTTAAACGCCTTGAGAAATGTGCACAGGGAAGTGACAATCTGATGTCACCTATCATGGACGCGGTGAAATGCTATGCAACGCTCGGAGAAATTTGTGATACCCTCAGGGGGGTATTTGGAGAATACACGGCGATTTCCACTTTGTAGTTGCGATGTTGGGATAAGGCGTATAAACCGCACCAGAATGCCTCAGGCTGTCAGTGGATGACAAGTCCGACCTCTTTTGACAAATGGCTCGCACTGACTGTGCAACTGGGGATTGGTTGACGACCGTGAAGAAGATTCGCGTTTTGGCAGCAAAGCCTGGCTTAGATGGCCATGATCGAGGCATTAAGATCATTTGCTGTGCATTGCGCGATGCGGGAATGGAAGTCATCTACACAGGGTTGCGACAGACCCCTGAACAGATTGTGCAAGCAGCCATCCAAGAAGATGTAGATGTTATAGCGTTGAGCGTGCTCTCAGGTGCTCATGATTATCTCTTTCCCAGGGTCATGGAGCTACTGGACGAAGCAGGAGTCCAAGATGTCTTGGTTATTGGCGGTGGTATCATCCCTGATGAAGATATCCCTCGCCTGAAAGACGCTGGGATTCGAGCCGTATTCGGTCCTGGCACAGCAACAAAAGACATCGTCCAGTTCATAGAAGAAAATATGGCTGGGTAGAAGCTGTTCCGCTATTCTGTTGCCCCGGCTTCATCGTTTGTCTGGGAACAAGTGCCAGCTTCGCGAAGGACTTTTTGTGGGAAACGACAAGAATGAACTCGCCAGGAAGTCTCGAAAAAGCTTGGAGATGAGGGCTCTTGCTCTCTCTTTGGAGGCCGGAAGCCTGCTCATGAAATCCCATGGCAGACGACCGCATAAAATGGGTAGTCGGCGCTTATTCGGGGGAATTGATCCTTTTTCTCAGAATACCAGAGGTCTTGAATACAACAACCCTTCTGGCGCGTAACTGCAGGTCGCGGCGTGTCTGCGGGTTGCGACCTCGTCGGGCCTTCTTTTCCTTGACCACGAATTTCCCAAAACCACTGATGAGGAGGTCTTCACCATTTTCAAGCGTCCGCTTCATGATCTCCAGGAGTTGTTCTATCACCTGTCGGGCGTCGTTTTTTCTCAGGCCGAGTTTCGTGTAGACTTCATTGATGATCTTATCTTTGGTCAACGCCATCGGAGTACCCCCTTCAAGCTGATCGATCTGTCTTCGTGCGCTAAACAACTTGACAAGGCACTGCCCCTTATGCCCCAAATCCAAAACGGTGTCAAGTATTTATTGATAAGAGACAGGGAAATTTGAAGATCGTTTTTGTGGATAGAGACGGCGTTATAAACAGGGATCGTCCCGATTACGTCAAGACCTGGTCCGAGTTTGAATTCCTCCCTGGAAGCCTCGATGCCCTCAGGCTCTTAACGCATGACGGCTACCTGATCATCGTCGTTACCAATCAATCCGCCATCAACAGGGGAATGGTTGCCGAGGCAGCAGTGCAAGAAATTCACACCAAAATGATGGCTGCTGTAGATGAATTCGGAGGCACCATAGAGGCCGTCTATTATTGCCCTCACATTCCTGATGACCGGTGCAACTGTCGGAAACCAGAGGCGGGTTTGATTTACCGAGCACAGGCCGATTTGGGCCTTAACCTGTCCAAGGCATGCATGATTGGAGACAGTCTGAGAGACATCCAATGCGCAAGACGCGCCGGGTGTGGAAGGGTTATATTGGTGAGAACCGGGCACGGCACTCAAGCGGAAGCCCTTTGTCGAGATGATGACTCAAGGCCAGACCATGTAGCAGACGATCTCATGGCAGCCGTAAAGTGGCTCCTCAGCGAAAGCTCGGAGCTTTAGTCCCGCAACCCGTACTCTCAAAATGCGTTTATTAGAGAGTTGATCAGAGCTGCCGTGTAGCCCGCCCCAAAACCATTGTCAATGTTTACTACGCTTACGTTGGAAGCACAACTGTTGAGCATCCCCAGGAGCGCTGTGATTCCACCAAAGCTTGCTCCATACCCAACACTTGTCGGGACAGCAATGACCGGCTTGTCCACAAGACCACCCACTACGCTCGGAAGGGCACCCTCCATGCCCGCCACCACGATAAAGACTGAAGCCTCGGTCCACAATTTCTCATGTTGCATGAGTCGATGGATGCCGGACACCCCAACGTCGTAAAGGCTCTCCACCCGGTGGCCCATAGTCCGCGCCGTCAAGAAAGCTTCCTGGGCTACCGGGATGTCAGAGGTACCTGCAGCAATCACCATAATCAGCCCCTTACGCGCAGGCTCAACAGCTTTGGACGCCAGAACGAGCATTCTGGCTTCGGCATAATGGTCCGCCTGCGGGTATCTTGCTTTGATCGCCTGTGCCTTTTCCTCTGATAGACGGGTGATCATCACCGTGTCTTTCTGTCCAACCATTGCATCCATAACCCCTAAGATCTGCTCAACGGACTTCCCCTCCCCAAAAATCACCTCCGGAAAACCTTTTCTCAAAGACCTATGGTGATCCACACACGCATAAGAGAGATCTTCAAAAGGGAGGCGTTTCAGCCGTTTAAGGGCCTGGTCCACGGTCAAACGACCACGCGAGACTGACTCCAAGACTTCCTTTATGGCTTTGGCATCCATGGACCTACAGCGTGAACCGGTTATCAGGCATCAATTGTGCAAACGCTCATGCAGCAAAAAGTATTGAAACACAGATTCAATCGGGCTTGTAACATCGCAGTTGTATGGCGTCAATGATGGAGCTCACGGCTGCTTCCCCATTTGGTGCTTGGGTCCTGCCTTGATGGCCAGGTACGTTCCACGAACGTAAACAATATATTTGTAATAAGCATCCGCCCACTGGCGACCGGCTTCTTTGCTCTCATCCTTGTGCTTTCGCGCCGCAATGGCTTGCCGAAACCATTTTTCTGTTTCATCTTGCAACGCCGCTGAGAGCAGATCGGTCACCGGTTTAACGTCGCCTGTCTCAAGGGCCTTCTCCGCAGCAGCAATGTCAGGTGTAAATGGCTGTGCGGGTTGGAGGCCCTTGAAAGGGATGCCTAAGGACTGACGGTTCAGACGCACGGCCGTTTCCATAAAATACTGCTCAGCAAGTTCCTTCGCATGATCGCCTCTTCTGTACACTTCAAGGCACTGTTCAAATCTCTCGCGTAACTCTTTCTCGTAATCTTCGCCAACGAAAATGGCGATGACCTCAAATTGGCCCGTCTCAAGGGCCTTGCGAGCCGTAGTGGCAACCGGGCCGTTCATGGTGTCGCAGTGGGTCAGGGCCGTGCTAGCCGATAAGGCCAACATGACCGTCACCAGACAGGTCACGCGGACGCCTGTCCCTATCACGCGTGCCTTTGTCATCATCATCACACCTCCTTATTCAAACGGGTAACGGACAATAGACGCATTGCCATCGTTCGAACTACGATGTTTCCCTTATTACAGGGCTGTTCG
>JASFIH010000118.1:0-4438 GCA_050122775.1 Deltaproteobacteria bacterium | reverse complement strand
CAAGGTGCGCCTGGGGATAGATTCTCTTAGGACGTTTATTGAGATATGTCAGGTCCACTACTATTACCTGAGAAAACAGTATAGGTGTTGAACGGTAAGAAGGCGGAATGATCTGCACACACGCGCTGGGGCCGTGCGCATGACGACCACACCTTCAATCTTGTCCTTTTTTTGAAACCAAAACACCTGTGCAACATTGGGTTTGCATACTGAATACTTGTACCCACAATGCATGATATCAGCCTATCTGCCTTTTTCCCTTGTTACAACGAAGACCTGAACCTCGAAAGCCTGGTCCTTGAAGCCATCCAAGTCCTCACTCCTCTGGTGCAAGAATTTGAGATTCTGATCATCAATGACGGAAGCACAGACAAGACCGGGCTTATAGCAGAAAGGCTTGGCAAGCAGCATGAATTTCTTCGGGTGATTCACCACGAAAACAACAGAGGATACGGCGCAGCTCTGATTTCTGGATTTAGCCATTGCGTTCATGAATGGGTCTTCTTCACAGACGGAGACAACCAGTTTCTGGTTTCTGAAATTGCCCTGCTCCTGCAGGAGGTCGACGACCATGACCTTATCATTGGATACCGAAAGGAAAGGAAAGATCCGTGGCACAGAATTCTCTATGGCCGCGCGTGGACTCGATTCGTACAACTCCTTTTTGGTCTTAAGTTCAGGGACATAAATTGTGCCTTCAAGTTGATCAGGAGGAGTACAATAGATGGTTTAACTTTACATGCTTCGGGCGCTGTCATCAACACTGAGCTCCTGGTGAAGACGACACTTGGAGGGGCCCGAATAAAACAGCTGGCAGTATCACACCGGCCGCGGATGTTCGGAAAGCAAACAGGAGGAAATCTGAGCGTGATTTTTATAGCCTTCAAGGAGTTGTTCAGGCTGTGGAGGGAGTTGGAAAGGCGTGAGATGGGATTTTGAAATGGCTTCTAATGGGACCAGATTTGCTGCCAATTTAATATCAGATCATCATAGACGGAATGTTATTGTTTATGGCTAAACGAATGTCCGAGCCCGCCCTGCTCCTTTGTATTGGGCTGCTGACCGTGTTTTCATTGCTCTCGTGGTGGAGTGTAAAGGGCAAGAATGCCACATACGATGAGGTGCACCATACGCCTTCAGCGTGGGCGCAATCACGCTATGGAGACTATCGCGTCAATCCCCAGGATCCTCCTCTCTGGCATTATTGGGCTGCTCTACCCCACTGGTTTGATCCGCCTGCAGTGCGTACCGATACACGAAGCTGGCATGCGCTGCCGGAAGATATTATGCAACAGTGGCCATGGGCTGTAGCAACACTCTACCACACTCCAGAAAATGATGCCGACGCTTTCGTCAATAGATCACGCGCCATGATGCTGGTGTTAGGCGTGGTGTTAGGTGCCGTCATTGCGCTGTGGTCCCGGCATGTCGGGGGAGGCGTAGCTGCTGTGGCTGCGGCCTGCGCTTATTCGTTTGACCCAAATTTTCTTGCTCATGCACCTCTGGTAAAAAACGACGTGGCCTTCACCCTGGTCTTTTTTGGATTCGCATTGGCCGTCTGGCGGCTTGGGTTGAAGGTGACCTGGCAGCGAGCGTTGCTGGTGGGGCTCTTATGCGGCGCAGGCCTGTGTGTCAAGTTATCCGCACTCATGTTTGCCCCTCTCACTTTGCTCCTTCTGCTAGGCCGAGCCCTTCTTCCGACTCCCTGGGATGTCTTCGGCAGGCACTTGTTGGTATGTCGGGCTAAACTTCTTACAGGGCTTGTCGTGTGCATTACAGTGGCAATCATGTCCTATGTCGTCGTATGGGCCTGCTATGGCTTTCGTTATCATCCCACACCCGACCCGCACGTACGATTGAACACCTCGCGTTTCTTGCAGTTGACAGCCATCAACGAAATCCTTGCCAGCCACCCAGAGCAAAGTGTAAGACAGGAAGAACTCGACAACTGGACACCAGGCCCACTGGTCCGGGGTGTCTTGTTGGGTGAAAAGTACCGTCTTCTGCCACAGGCGTGGCTCAACGGTTTACTTTACACCCACATGAGCACGAGAATCCAGAGCGCTTTTCTATGCGGCAGTTATTCCTCGGTGGGGTGGTGGTACTATTTCCCGTTGGCCGTGCTTTTCAAAACACCCCTTGCCTCACTTGCTGGAACTCTGTTGGCCGTTGCTCTTTTGTTGCTGTGGCGTCAAGACGCACAGGTTTGCAAGAATAGATTAGATGCGTGGACGGTCCTTTGTCTAGCTGTGCCGTTCGGACTATACGGGGCATTTGCCCTCAGAACAAACCTTAACCTTGGCCTGCGTCACGTTCTGCCTCTCTATCCGTTCCTCTTCATGGTCGTCGGCCTCGGAGCTTCCCGCGTATGGGCTTGGGCCCGCTGGAGAAAGGCGTCGCGCCTTGTTCTGGCGGTGCTTGCTGCTGGGTTGATACTTGAGTCCTTGGCTGCTTTTCCGGACTATCTGGGATTTTTTAATACAGCTTGTGGGGGCGCTCGTGGTGGGCTCCGCCTTCTGGGTGACTCGAATCTCGACTGGGGACAAGACCTGAAACTGCTTGCTGAATGGAGAAGGAAGAATCCATCAAGAAAGCTCTACCTTTGCTACTTTGGCATGGCCGATCCAGCATACTACGGCATTGATTACGTAAACCTTCCGGGAGGCTACCGGTATGGACCTCCTGTTCAGCCTGTCACGGATCCTGGTATTATCGCCATGAGTGCCACACACTTGCAGGGCATCCACCTTGACCCTGCGCTGCGCAACTACTATGCTCCCTTGCGCCAGGCGAACCCCATGACCGTTTTGGGCAGTTCCATTTATCTGTTCGATTCCACCCTTATCACCGGTGTCGCGGAGTCGATGCAAGAGCAAAGGCTGCTCGCAGTTTCCAAACAACCCGTGCTGCATGCTGCTGCGAACATATAGGGGTTCGGTAATGCCCTCCTTTATGCGAGACCCAATGAAGAGATTTGACTATCACGGCGTATACGGGGATAGTCATCCATGAAAAAGGCGACCTTCCTTGGACTGACCATTACCCCTGATTCCTCTGACAGGTGGTTCTGGGAGCGCGGCCGGGTATTGGTCTTTGTCCTTTTGGGGTTCACAGCGTTTAACTATATCTACAATGGTTTATTTCGACCGCTCTCCACCGAACAAGTTGACTTCATAGCCTATTACAACGCCGCGTTGGCCTTTAGGCATGGGCTCCCGGTATATGAACATATGATCCGCTTTTTCGAACAGGGCGTTGTTAACTACGAGGGACCTTTTCCGTATGTGTATCCGCCCGGATTTGTCCTATTCTTGAGTCCATTCGCCTATGTAACTTTCAAGCAGGCTTCCCTGTTTTGGAACCTCTTGAACAATGTCTGTTTCTTTTTCAGCCTGATCCTTTTGATGAAAACCATCAAGCAGCATTACTCCCGGCTGGAATGGATCACACTGGTTTTCGTGTCCATGAATTTCACGCCACTATTTTTGAATTATCTGGTGGGACAATGCAACATTATCTTACTCTTCCTCATCACGTTAGGGCTCCATTTCTACAGGTCGAACAGAAGCATCTGTGTTGGCATCGTTCTGGCATTGGCCACGACGGTAAAGGTCATCCCGGGACTCTTGATAGGGTTCATGTTATGGAAGCGCCAATACAAAGCTTTCTTATCAGCGGTATTGGGGCTTCTGCTTATTCTTGCCTATTCCCTCCTCTTTTTTGATGTGGATCTCCATCTCTGGTATTTCAAGTTCATGGCCCATCAAAACCTTTTTGACGCCTATCATGACAACCATTCTGTGACAGGTTTCTTTAGCCGATTTCTGGTTCACTCAGTATGGGGTCAGGCCGTTTCTCATAGCCCTATACTCTCCCAAGTATGCATTGTCGTGACCTCTGCGCTCATGCTATTCGTTCTTCTGTATGTCACGCGGAAGGGACACAATAATTCCGGTGAACGCAGCCTGCGGGAATATGCCCTTGTCGTTGTAACCATGCTTTTGACCAGCAGGATGACGTCCACACCTTACCTGGTGATGCTCCTTTTGCCGGTTGCGATCCTCGTCCATGAGCTTTTTCAGAAGAGGGTTGCCAGCCGGTGGATGTATCCCTTGGCTGCAGCATACGGGTTAATTGCCATCTGGTATCCCCTGCCAGTGGGGAAGTTTCTGGATATGGATGTCTATAGAATTCTTATGAAAGGTCCCCAGGTACACGTATTCTCCCTGCAGTTTTTTGCCTTGCTGGTGTTCTGGGCATACTTTGCCTTTGCACCTCTTCCAATTGGAAAAGATCCTGCAGGACATGGAGCACATGGTGAAAGCCGTCTTCCAGAAGGGTCTGAAGAAACTTTACGGGCGTTATGAGCATGCTCCTGTCAACCTCATGGAGCGTCTGGTCATCTACCTCAGGCTACGCTTTTCTTCCTATGACGAGA
>JASFIH010000117.1:0-4481 GCA_050122775.1 Deltaproteobacteria bacterium | reverse complement strand
CGCAAACCACCCGTTATATGGACCTTGCATACCGGTATGCCGTTCAGTTCACCCGCCCCACCCTCTGGGTTGTCTGTGGTATGCCAGCATCGGGTAAGAGCACGATTGCCGAGGAACTCGCCAAGACACTTGGTATCCAAGCGTTTCATTCAGACGAAACGCGTAAGGAGCTGTTTGGCTTAGAATCCCACCAAGTGAACATTGTTGCCTTCGAGGACGGTATCTATTCAAAGGGGGCTACCTCACTTACCTACGGGAAGCTTCTTTTGATGGCCCAGGATGAAATCGACAAGGGTCGCTCTGTCATCTTGGATGCAACCTACGGCAGTTCACACGAGCGGAGTGAAGTCTTTCGTTTGGCAAGGGATGTCGACGCGAACCTGGTTTTCGTGGAATGTGTGTGCTCAGAGCCTACAATAAAAAAGCGCTTGATGAGGAGAGAGACGATTCCCACAGTCTCGGATGCCCGCCTTCGCCATTTTGATCAAATCAAGGAACGGTTTGAGCCCCTCGGTGAGGTCCGCGATGACATGCACATACGCGTGGATACCGAGAAGTCACTTGAAGAGAGTATGGAGCACATTCTCTCCCAAGATTACGTCCTCGAATGTCTGCAGACCGCTGATGCTCTAAAAGTGTAGCACTTTCGGAAAGGTTGGGACATGCTGGATCACTGCAGAGGCAGGGAAATAGTGATCTTCACGACGTTGTCGTTTTCTTTGCGCACATTGATAATTCCTCCGTGTTTGTGGATGATGACCCTGCACATGGGAACATCCATGATGGCTTCATCTGGCTGGCCCTTGGCAAACGGATAATCAACCACAAACGGATAAAAAAAGTGTTCAATGTCATCATCAGATATATGGGGCAACTTGTAGGATAGTATGACTTGTGCATAACGACCATTTCTGTCAGTGGCAACTTGAATCTTTCCCTTTTCTTTCATTCTGTAAAGCGCATTTTCAATAAGATTCGTCAGCACCCTTTCAAAAAGGTTACAGTCGAGCTGTATCTCCCGCAAGCTCGGATCTTCGTGCAATGTGACATCAAAGCTGCCACGTGGGAATTCAGATCTGACGGTCTCAACAGCCCGGCTTACAACCCTGTTGAGATCACATGATGCGAGCCGAATCGCTGTCGGTTCAATATAGGCGATCATCATCTTCAGTATCTTTTCGAGTTTTTTCACCTCCGTCACAACCAATTCTGCCTTTTCCCTTCTGGGGTCTGATGGATCAAAGGTCTTAAGCAAACGCCTCGTCAGCCCGCCTATGGACGTGAGAGGATTTCTGATTTCATGGGCAAGACGGGCTGAGACTTCTCTCAGGGTCTGAAGCTCTTCGGCTTGCACGACTTTCTGCTCAAGCTCCCGCCTGGCAGTCACGTCCATAACAACACCATCCAGTCTCACAAAATCATTGTTGTGGAAAACGGGAACAGCGTGATCGATCACATACAGAATACGACCATCCTGGTGAATCATCCTGTATTCTGCCAGAAACTCTCTGCCTTGGCTCAAGCACTCGTTAAGATGTGCAATAACTCGTGCCCTGTCATCCGGATGAATATGTTCGGCCCACAACTCGCGATGTCCGCTTAACTCACGAGGGGTCTTACCAATAGTCTGTTCAACAAATCTGTTCAAAAAAATCGCGCTCCCGTCATGCATAACCATGTATACAATGAGGGGCACATTTTGGACCAGCGTGCGATAGGTCCTTTCAGATTCCTTCAATGCCTGGGTTCGATGTTCCACCATGGACTCCAAGTTCTGGGCATAATCCTTCACTTTTTTGCGGGATTCTTCCAGAGAGGCCAACATCTCATTAATTGCGCCAGCCATGGTACCGAGTTCATCATGACTTCTTATCGTAATCCGTTTATCACGGTGCCCAGCGGCAATCTCCTCGGTAGCCTGAACAACCTGCTCTATGCGCTTGGTAAAAATGAAGGATATTAGCCAGATAAAAGATATGGACAAGGCAAGACCCGCAAGTCCGATGAGTCCAGCAATCGTCCCATATTCTTTCAGGAGGGCCAACGTCGGACTGCGATCCACAGTGATGTCAACAACAGCAACAATCTTTGATGAGAAGTCGCGAACAGGCCCTGCGATGATGGCCATGTCCTTGTTGTCCAGCTTGGCAGTGTGCAATACTACTTCTCCTCTCTGATAGGCCATGTCGAACAAATCTGCAGGCAGAAGGCCTCTGCTCAGTGTCGATGCAAAGACCTTCGGTTCTCCTTTACCATTTTTCTCCAGGACATATAGTGTCAGATCTGTCCCATAATTCTCCTTGAATTCCTTGAGAAGCGGTTCCTGAAAAGAAAGCCCAATTTCTACTGTACCGATCCGTTGACCCTCGTGAGACACCGGCACGACACTACGAATGCCAAAACCGAAAACCCCCCATTCCAAACCGCCGACACCAGTGCCAGTTGCCATGGCCGTATTTATCGTGTGCCTGTATGCCTCCATCTTTTCCCCGTATTGTCCCAAGGCATGCAGACGCAAGAACGAGGTGGCGGGCGGAATATGAAAATGAAACTGGTCGACCCCAAAATCCCGGTGCAACTTCTCATAGGCGGGATGCAGGAGATCGATCAATCGCTGGCGATCTCTCCGCGCGAAGGCCTCCGCAACCTCCGGATTGCTGGCCACTATATAAGCTAAACTCATCGCCTTATTTACCTTAAACTGAATCTCATTCACAAAGTACTGATACTGATTCCTCAGCCGTTGTTCCTCGTTCACATGGATCAGACTGACTTGGAAACGGTAGGAAACCAAAAACAGTGCTGCGGCTCCCATAAAAGCGAGGAAAAGGAAGGGAATAAGAAGCTTCCACTTAAGACCAATATCGTGCAAACGCGCTAAGTTCAACTGCAGCTCCACAAACAGTCAGTGCTGTATGAAATAGGACTCTTTGTATAGAACACATATGCTTTGTTGTCGAGTCCTTTCCCTTTGCTTGGAAGCCATTTCAAAACCTTAGATTGCGTTCAATCGCAAAGCGAGGGTCGATGGAAAAGCACAGGATACACGGGAGTACGCGAGCATTTTGAAGAGGTTTCGGATGTAGCCATCGGGCGTTGGATGGGGTTTTGAAATGGCCTCTGGCCAAAACCCGGATGTACATACATCATGTCTACCAGACGGCAGGATCCAAGCGTTCAACCATCTGCGTAGTCAAGACGGAAAAAGACCTCAAGGCCGTAAGCGTCGTCAACGATCAGTCGCTCCTGTCGCGTTGGTCTTCGATGTGATCAAGGCATGGCATTTTCTTATGCAGACTGGTAATCCTTTCCACTAAGGAACCAAGATGGCCCACCTATCAAAGAGTCGGTTGTAGCGTATGATATAATCGCATCCATCATCTGTCTGCACTTTGAAATACTCCATGGCCGCTGAACTCTCATCCAGACTCCCTTCACACCAGCGGTCAACGATACCCGTGATGCTGAAAGTGCGACCCTCCCATACGAAAGAGCGCGGGGATTCATTCGACTTGTAACCTTCGTAACAAGTTACCTCTATGGGAGCAAAGGCTATCGAGGGGCCACCAAGGAACTCCACCAAGCCTGAAATCGCATCATGGATATCGAGAAAGCAGAAACGATAGGCTTCGTATTCCAATCCATAGGGATCAGAAATCCCCCGTCGCCGCGAGCCATAGCGGCCAAAGTGCCTGAGCAAGAGAACCTTTCTTGCTGCCTCTGGAAAAGCGGCCATGAGCGCGTCTCCGTGTGATCTTTCCATGGCAAGGATCAGATCAGCCCAATCGACAAGTCCCGCGGACACAGGCTTTGCTACATGTTGGGTTAAATCGACACCATATTCTGAGGCAACCTGCTGTGCCAGATGCGTGGCTTCATTGTCGGGTAGTGCGAGCAGTCCTGCAGAATCCGCTTTGACACCCTCTAGCCCTTTTTGTTCCACAAGCTTTTTCAGAAGGCCCTGAGCAAACGGACTGCGGCAAATATTACCCGTGCAAACGAACAATACATTTCTTATGCGCCTGGCCGTGTTCACGGACTCTCAGTTGCACCTCCTGTTGTCGCATGTCCTGGCCAACCAGCCCTCAGTGGGCCTTACAAGGCGGCATCCTCTCCTGAAGTGTGGCTTCCTTTGTCTTCGTCAGTGCCCGTTGAATAGTCCACTCAGTCAGGCTGTGCGCATCTCTCTTCTTGATCAGGAGCCAGTTCTTGTCACCCCGCCCTTGCATCTTCACCAGGGTGAACGCACCTTTGAGTATCTTGCCGCTGAGTTCAATAATGATCTTGCCCTGCTCAACGGCCTTTAGGGGATCACTTCCTTCAAGGAGGCGATACGGGCCCTGATCCCACACGATCACGGCTCCGGCCCCGTATTGCCCTGCAGGGATGATCCCCTCAAAGCCGAAGTAATCAGGGGAGTGGTCATCTACCATGACCGCAAGCCTCTTGTCGGCGGGGTCCATCGAAGGTCCTTTTGGTAA